>QZKQ01000036.1 GCA_003599535.1 Candidatus Zixiibacteriota bacterium
CGGTGAGGCGCCTCACCGGGCGGACGACGGGATAATTACGCAAAAAATTGCGCTTGATTTGGGGACGGTTTTTCCGTATCTTAAGATAACCTGGGGGAATGCCTCTTCCAAAGGGGAAAAGGGGAAAGTACCATGTCAAGATTAGCTTTGCTCCTTGCCGCGGTGGCGCTGGCGGCGCTGCCGGCCGTGGCCGATGTCATCCTGGACGACTTCCAGGCCAACACGGAATTCCCCGGCCACCCGCCCCAGGATCAACCCTCCTCCGTGGCCGACTCCCTGACCGGCCGCATCTTCACCACCTGGCTCTCCCAGCGCGATGGCACCAACTGGGACGTGGCCCTGCAGCGCTTCGACTACGACCTCCAGCCCCAGGGTACAGTGCAGTACCTGAACGTGCGGGAAGGAATCTATAACTGCCGCACTCCCAGGCTGGCCATCTCTGCGGGCTGCGTGGGATCGGCCTGGATCGAAGTTCGCAGCCCCAACCGGGTCTACTTCCGTCCGCTGGACGCGCAGGGAATCCCCACTGCTCTGCCGGTGCGGGTGGATGATTTCCCCGGCACGGCCTTCCGGGACAGCCTCTCGATCGCGGCGCTGGCCGACGGCTACCTGCTGGTGTGGTACGACCTGCGGGATTCCAGCAAGATCTGGGCGCAGAAGGTGGATTTCACGGGGGCCTTGGTCGGCGCCAACTTCCCCATTCAGCCGGACAGCAGCGGCAGCATTCTGGGACTGGAAGCGCAGACCCATCCGGACGGGCGGGTGCTGGTGTCGTGGGTGGCGGATGCGAGGTACAGCCGGGGGAGGTGGCTGGATGGGCAGGGGCAGTTCCTGGGGGGAGTGTTTGAGATGGCGGAGGTGTGGGTAGATGAAGTGATCGGAAAATCCATGGTCAGATTTGCGAATGAGGGAAATGGGTTGATGTATCAGTACTCTACCACATCGCATTCACAATCTACTACAGAAGTAAAATATGCTTTTCGCATTTACATAAATAATCAAGCGGTTCAGACCAGCAATCCTGTATACTCAGGATCATGGTTTGGATTTGAAGATTACATGAGTTTTGGCTTTCTCTGGACTTTTTCTTTTCCGGATCTGATTTGTCTGTCTGACAGTAGTTACGTCATGGTTCAAAGGTACGATTTTGACCCAGAGACGGGGGCGGGTGAACATGAGAATAGAATTTATTCATCATTGAGCGGCCAGACGCATGTGGCGTATGGATGGCCCGCATACGTTAACTTGGTGCAGACCACTGCAAATGAGATGCTTTATACTTTTCAGTTCGGCTCAGCCGTACTTCAGCAATATGAGACGGACCTGTCGAGTTACTCTTCTGTTGTTTACATCGGTGAACTTAACTTGGGGGCACCGCAAGGTCAGGCCGAAATCATAGCTCATAACGATGGCGATTTCAGACTCATCTACAATAACTATCTCTTCACCGAACCCTTCCTGAATTCGCGCTATTTTGATTCTGCAGGAATCCCCTCGGGCGCCGAGGTGCTGGTCTCCATGGATTCCAATTTGACGGCTACTACCACCATTACGGGGAGAATGGAGCGTACCCAGGACGACCGGGCCGTGGTGGTGTGGAGTCTGCCATATGATTTCTATGCCACAGATTTCGCTGGAAGTGTGTGGAGTGGGCAGGTCCACCGCCTGAACTGCGGGGCTACCATTGGTCCGCCGGAAATCGCCATTGATTCGTTAAATCGCATGTCGCTGTTGTGGAAAGTCCGCTGGCAAAGTTATGGTGAACCCTTCTGGAATTATCGTACGAAAATAAGATCCTGCGAGCAATTATTCGTTCCCATTGGTACTGGTTTCAACGCCTCACCCGACCTGATTGAAGGTTCCATTCAAAGCTTTGACCTCTGTGTCACCCCAAGTGGAACCCAAAAATGGTGTTGGAGCGGGGGGGGCTTCGGATCGACCATGATGTATGATGGTATCTATTTAAACCAATCAACCCTCCTGACCACATCAAACAGCTACAACCTCAAAATCGGCTATACTGATGAAGGTTACTGGGTATTCTGGATATATTCAGATCAAATATTTCTGCAAACCCTGATGCCCAACGGCAGCATAAACGGCGAAATCCAATCAATAAATTCCGCTGCAGCCAGACCGACAGCAGGATTAGGCACGGCCTTCTCCTCCTCCGGCAACTTCGCCGTCGTCTGGCAGGATACGCGGATGGACTCGGGGGACATCGTCTGCCGGCAGTTCAACCCGGACGGCAGTTTCTTCGGGAATGAATGGCGGGTCAACTCCGACCCGCCGGGAGCCCTGCAGACGGAGCCGGCGGTGGCCTTCGGGCCGGACGACAACCTGTACTTCGCCTGGACCGATTACCGCGTCCCCGGCGGGCAAGGGGACATCTTCTGCAAGGTGGTCACCTGGGAGGAAGCCCTGGCCGCTCCGCCGGAGGTGGCTCCGGTGCCCCGCCGCTTCGCCCTGCACCCCGCCCACCCCAACCCGTTCAACCCTCAAACAGTTGCGAGATACGAGATGCGAGATGCGAGACATGTCAGCCTCCGGGTCTATGACACGGCCGGCCGCGTGGTAGCGACGCTGGTGGACGGCTGGAAAGACGCGGGGGTGCATGAGGTGAACTTTGATGGGGCAGGGCTGGCTTCGGGGATTTACCTGATGAGGATCGAGGCGGGGGACTTCCAGGCGACGCAGAAACTGGTGCTGCTGAAATGAGACCCGAGATGCGAGATGCGAGAAAAACAGGGCGGCCGTCGGCCGCCCTGTTTACTTATCGCTTACAGCTTACAGCTTACCGCTGACAGCTTTTCGCTTACCAATGCAGCTTGCGGAAGAATCCCCGGTGGATGGGGCACTCTTCCAGGGGGGCGTCTTCCACGCGGAAGACTTCTACCGTCACGCTGGGGCAGGAGGCGCGGGCCTTCTGGTAGGATTCGGCGCAGACGTTCATGCGCACCACGCCGTCGGGCATGGGGAAGTCGGCCTCTTCCCAGCCCAGGGAATCGTAGGCCGCCTTCATGAACCGCGCCCAGATGGGCAGCGCCGCCCGGGCCCCCGACCAACCGTTGCCCAGGCTGATCGCCGGGTCGTCCACTCCCACCCACACCCCGGCCACCAACTGCGGGGTGAAGCCCACGAACCATGCGTCGGTGAAGTCGTTGGTGGTGCCGGTCTTGCCTCCGGCGGGCCGGCGGAAGTCATAGGTCGAGCGAATGGCCGCCCCGGTGCCGTGGTCCACCGCGGTGCGCAGCATGTCGGCCATGATGTACGCGGTCTGCTCCGACAGCGCCACCTTGCGCTGCACCACCGGCTCGTGGATGACTTCCCCGTTCTGCCGGGTGATGCGCACAAAACCGTTGGGCTGGCACAGCACGCCGCGGTTGGCGAAGGCGCCGAAGGCCGCGGTCAGCTCGATAGGCAGCACTCCGCAAGCGCCCAGGGCGATGGCGTCCACCTCGTCCAGGTGAGTGCTGATGCCCATCTGGTGGGCGTAGCGCACCACGTCCCGGGGGCGGACCACTTCCTGCACCAGGCGCACGGCCACCAGGTTCAGCGACTTCTTCAAGCCCTCGCGCAGGGTGGTCAGGCCGCCGCGGCTGTTGTCGTAGTTTTCCGGAGCCCAGCGGTCGCCGTTGGGGAGGTTCACCACCACGTCCTGGTTCAGCAGGCGATAGGTGGGGGGATAGCCGTTGTCAATGGCAGCGGTGTAGGCGAAGGGCTTGAAGGCCGAACCCGGCTGGCGGATGGCCTGCACCGCACGGTTGAACTTGGATTCTTCGAAATCGCGGCCACCAATCATGGCCAGGATGTGCCCGTTGGTGGGATCCAGAGCCACAAAGGCCACCTGCAGGCGCGACTGCTGGGGGAAAGTCGAATCCAGCCGGGCGTGGTCGGCCAGCAGGGCACGAGTTTCCGCAGCGGTCAGGTCCGGATACTTCTCCTTCACCAGCCGCGGCGCGATGCTGCGGTAGAACCGCTGCGAAAAAACCTGCTGCAGGGAATCCAGGTGGGCTGAGACGGCGGCTTCGGCGCAGGCCTGGAGGCGGCTGTCCAGGGTGGTGTAGACCACCAGGCCGTCCTTATAGTAATCGAAGCCCTTCTCCTTGCCCAGTTTCTCCATCTCGATGCGCAGCATTTCGGTGAAGTAGGGGGCGACGCCCAGGTTGTCGAGATTGGTCCGGGGCGCCACCTGGAGCGGGGTGTTGACGGCCGCTTCGTACCGCTCCCGGGTCATGTAGCCGCTGTCCTTCATGAATTTCAGGATCAGGTTACGGCGGCCCATAGCGTTGTCGGGGCGGTTGAAGGGGGAATAGTGGGACGGCGCCTTGAGCTGCGCGGCCAGCAGGGCGCTCTCCTCCAGGGTCAGCTCGGAGGCGGACTTGGAGAAGTACTTCTGCGCGGCACTCTCCACCCCGTAGGCCCCATGCCCGAAGTAGGCCTGGGTCAAGTACATCTCCAGAATTTCGGGTTTGGAATAGGCGCGCTCGATCTGCAGGGCGGTGAGCGTCTCTTTCAGCTTGCGGGTGATGGTCTTTTCCGGGCTCAGGATTTCCGGGTAGATGTTGCGGGCCAGCTGCTGCGTCAGGGTGGACGCGCCCTGGCGGAAGGAGAGCGTGGCGATATCCAGCAGGGCGGCGCGGAAAATCCGGCCCAGGTGCATCCCCCAATGGTCGTAGAAGGCGCGGTCTTCCGTGACCAGCACCGCCTGGATCATGTCCTCCGGAATCTGTTCCAGGGGGACGAACAGGCGCCGCTGTACGAAGAGTTCCTTGATCACTTCACCGTCGGCGGAAAGCAGCGTGGTGGTCAGGCGGGGATCGTAGTGCTCCAACTGCTCCAGGGAGGGCAGGTCGCGAGACAGGTACCACAACCAGGCTCCTAGGCCGGCTCCCAGGACCAGGAACAGCAGGCTGGAAATCAGGATCAGGCGCAGCGCCCGTTTCAGGACGCTGCCCGCGAGGTTCGAACGGGGCGTTTTTGCCGCAGCCACAGGTCATCCTTCGAAAGTCACCGTGGGATCAATATCGTGATCGGAAGGGGCAATGTCAAGCTCCTTCCGTGAAAAAACTTAAAAAGGCAGCACGGGGGGCGCTGCCTTGTATTACGATTGGGCGGCTATCCGGTTCCAACCTGCCGCTTGGAATACCCTTCCTCCTGGGATCTTTCCATCCACGGCATCCCCCAGTATTTCAGCGTCATCACCCCGTCTTCCCATACGGCGTAGGAATTATGCTTCAGCCAGTCGCCGGTGTTGACGTAGACGCCGCGGCCGAGCGGTTCCAGCAGCGGTTCGTGGGTGTGGGAGTAGATGACGTAGTCGAAGCCTTGGTGAATCTTGGCTCTGGCCGCCTCGCGGTAGGCCCAGCCGTCCACGTCCCAGCGGCGGGAGGAATGATTGCGGCTGGTGCGGCTGCACAGGTGGGCGAATTCCAGGGCGAAATCGGGGTGCAGCAGGGAATAGAGCTTCTGGTTGAACCGGCTGCGGAAGAGGCGCTTCAGGAGGCGGTAACCCCAGTCCGCCGGGGCCAGGCCGTCGCCGTGCTGCAGATAGAAGCGCCGGCCGCCGGTTTCGAAGACGTGTTCATCCCGGTGGATCTGCGCTCCGATCTCATCCTGAAGGAAGCGGCTCAGGGCGAAATCGTGATTGCCCGCCAGGTAATGAATGGCCGCGCCGCGGTCAGCGATCCCCTTCAGCTTGCACAGGATGGAGAAGTGATCCTTCAGGATGACGCGTTTCCATTCAAACCAGAAATCGAACAGGTCGCCGTTGATGCAGAGAGCTTCCAGGCGGTCGGCGTAGTGATCCAGGCAGGCGAAGAAGTCCTGCCGGCGGCGAGCCTGGGCTTCGGGAGTTCCGAGGCCGAAGTGGAAGTCGGAAAGGAAAAGGTACATGCAGGATCCGGCAGATTCAGCTTTCAATGCCCCGGCGGGCGGGGACGCCGGTCTTGTAATAATGCTTGATCTCGAGCATCTCGGTCACCAGGTCGGCGCGGGCCATCACTTCCGGCGGGGCCTTGCGGCCGGTCAGGATCAGTTCCACCTGAGGCGGGCGCATCTCCATCAGGCCCAGGAGGTCATCCGAGGTGACCAGCCCGAACCAGTGCGCCACCAGGATTTCGTCCAGGATCAGCAGGTCGCGTTCGCTTCCGGCCAGGATTTGGCGCGCCCGGTCCAGCCCCCGCTGAGCTTCGGCGCGGTCATCCTCGGCCACCTCCTCGCGGCGGATGCACTTGGTGCGCCCGGTCTGCATGACCTGGATCTGGGGGGCGAAGCGTTCCAGTGCGACGATCTCGCTGTAGGGCTGCCCCTTCATGAACTGGATGAGGGTCACGGTCAGGCCGGCGCCGGCGGCGCGCAACGCCAGCCCCAGGGCCGCGGTGGTCTTGCCCTTGCCGTCCCCGGTATAGACGTGGACGTATCCCCGGTGCAGGAGGTTCATGTGGCGTCTTTCAACTTGGAGGCGACGGTGCGCAGGGCTTCGGCGGCCAGATCCACGCTGTGACGCTTGCGCTCGGGCACGCCGCCCAGCGCCCGGGCCACGTCTTCGCCCTGCACGGCAGCCGCCTGGTCCAGGGTCAGGCCGGACGCCAGTTCGGACATGGCCGAACAAGCGGCGATGGTCCCCGAACAACCCCGCAGGAGGTAGTTGATCTTGGCGATTTTGTCCCCGTCGCGCCGGGCGAAGATGCGAATGCGGTCGAAGCAGCCCTCGCCCTTATAATGGACGTCTTCCACTGCGTCCGGATTCTCCATTTCCCCGGTGTTCTGCGGAGTGGTGAAGTGCCGCATGTATTCGGGCGTGTACATGATCAGGCCTCCCCGCCGCCGGGCTGCTCTCCTTCCGGCCGGGGGCCGTTTTCGGCTTTCATCTCGAACTTGTCCCGCTCCAGAATGCGCACGATGACTTCCTGGAGGCACTTCATGGATTCCAGCTTCTCGGTCACCTCTTCGCGGATGTTCTCGGCGTAGAGTTCGTCGGTGCCCATCAGGGCGATCTCCACGTAGACCCGTCCGCCTTCCACCTTGATGTAATTGACCATGTTCATGGCCACAATGGAACGCCCGGTTTCGGGGTTGATGACGCCCTTCAGCAGCTTGCGGATGGTCTGCTCATTGCAGACGACTTCCTCTTCCTGGGCCAGCCCGTGAGCGATCTCCCACTGCTTGACGGCGGCTTTCAGGCCGTTGACTGCCAGCACGGAACAATGCATCTTGATGGCGGGCAGGCCGCCCAGCCGCTCGGCCACCACCTTGGGGTGGAAAGCCTTGACCTCGTCGGTGGTTTTGCCTTTGGCCAGCACCGTGGCCATGGAGGCCGTGGCGATATTGGAGGCGCAGCCGTAAGACCGAAAGCGCACGTCTTCGATGATTTTGTTTTCCGGGTTGACCTTCAAGGTGAAGGTAACCATGTCGCCGCACGCCGGAGACCCTTCGGTGGCGCTGGCGTCAGCGCCCTCGATTTCCCCCACGTTCTGCGGGTGGGTGAAGTGTTCGATCACTTCGGGTGTATACTTGATGGCCATTTCCTGCAATCTCCTGGATAACTCGCGCCAAACGCACTGTTGTATTTTATCAACATTAAACGAATTCACCCGTAAAAATATCCCTGCCCTGATCGTCTTTCCGGGCGTCCAGCCACTTGGTCATCAGGCGGCGGCGGTGCGCCCGGTAGCCCGCCCGGCGGTAGTACTCTTGCAGTCGGGGTCTATCTTCATCCACCTCCAGGTGCACGGCCCGGACTCCCCTCCGGCGACAGACCCCTTCGGCGAACTGGATGGCCCGCGCTCCCCAGTCCCGACCGCGGTATTCCGGCCGGAGGTACAGCTCGTCCAGGAAGGCATCGCGCCCGTGGAATTCCAGGCTGTAGCCCAGGGTCACGACGAGGTATCCGGCGGCCTGCCCCGCCGCCTCGATGATCCACACAGCGCCCAGGTCCGGATTGCCGATCAGCTCCGCCACGGCGCGGCGCACTTCCGCTTCCACAAAGGGGATATCGCCATCTTCGGCGTAGAAGGCCTGGATAAAGGCGGTCAGCCGATCTATATCGGATTCGTCCGCCGGGCGGAAGGAGGCTTCGTCCATTTCTATGCTCCTCCGACTTTCTCCGCGGCAGGTCGTGCCGCTTGCGGCAAGGTACTATAGACCCATTCACCCCTGCCGCAGCTTGCTTTCGTCCCGCGTCTAAGACCTGACGCAACAGCGCGGCAGTTCAAGCTGCAAGCTTACTTAAAACTCTTCTTTCTTCTTCTTGTAGAAGACCTCCCCCTCCCCTTCCGTTTCCGAATGGATCTGCGGCACAAAGGCGGTCATGGAGCGGAGCAGCTCGACCACTTCCTTGACCTTTTCGGCGGCTTCGTCCACCTCCTCGAAGGTGTTCAGCTTGGAAAAGGAGAAGCGGATGGAGCCGTGCGCGTCCTCGTGCTTCAGGCCGATGGCAGTCAGCACGTTGGAGGGGGTCAGCGACTTGGAAGAGCAGGCCGATCCCGACGACACGCACACCCCGCGCATGGACAGGTGCATGAGGATGGCCTCGCCTTCGATATACTTGAAGGTGATATCCGCGTTGGTGGCCAGGCGGCGCTCGCCGCGCGGCCCGTTCACATGGGTATGGGGGATTTCCAGCAGCCGGTCAATCAGCCGGTCGCGGAGGGCGCTGACCCGGGTCATGTCGGCGGTCATGTCCTGGAAAGCGATCCGCGCCGCCTCGGCGAAGCCGACGGCGCCGGGAACGTTCTCTGTGCCCGGCCGCAGGTTGGATTCCTGGGGCGCGCCTTCCATGATCTTCTGCAGCTTGACCCCGCGGCGGACGTAGAGCGCCCCGATGCCCTTTGGGCCGTGCAGCTTGTGGGCGTTGATGGACACTAGGTCCACCGGGACTTGGCCCACGTCCAACGGCACCTTGGAAAAGCTTTGCGGGGCGTCGCTGTGGAACAGCACCCCGCGTTCCCGGCAGACCGCACCCAGCGCCTGCAGGTCTTGCAGCGTGCCGATTTCATGGTTGCCGTGCGCCAGGCTGACCAGCAGCGTCTCGTCAGTCAAGGCCTTGCGCAGGTCGTCCGGATCCACGAAGCCTTCCCGGTCCACTTCCAGGTAAGTGACCTTGAAGCCGGACTTCTCCAGCCGCTTCATGGGATTCAGCACGGCGCTATGTTCGATTTTGCTGGTGACCAGGTGCCGCTTGCGGGGTGAAGCCATGCCCGCGGCGCCCAAGATGGCCAGGTTGTTCGCTTCCGTGGCGCTGCCGGTGAAAATCAGCTCTTCCGGGGAAGCGCCCAGGTACCCGGCGATCGCGGCCCGCGCCTCACTGACGGCTTCTTCCGCCTCCAGGCCCAACTGGTGCAGGGAAGCCGGGTTGCCGTAGTGGACGGTGAAATAGGGGATCATGGCCTGGAGCACCGGTTCCACCAGGGGGGTGGTGTCGTTGTTATCGAAATATATGACTTTATCGGACATGGCAGCCTCGCATGATCAGGTTAGATGCTCATGGCTTTCAAGCGTTCCACGGACGCCTTGAGGGTTTCCACCAGGTGCTCAATTTCGGCGGTTTCCGTCGTCCAGCCGAAGGAAAAGTTCAGGGTGGAATTGGCCTGCTCGTCGGTCAGCCCCATGGCCTTCAGCACGTGCGAGGCTTTCAGGGCCAGAGTGGCGCAGGGGGATCCGGAAGAGGCGTAAATGCCCGCCTGGTCCAGCTCCATCAAGAGAGCCTCGGCTTCCAGACCGTCCAGGCGGCAACTGATGATCCCCGGCGCGCGGGACGGCAGGTCGGCGTGAATGACCAGCCCGGGGATCTCCTTGAAGCGGGTCTTCAGGTGGCTGTCCAGGCGCTTCAATTGGGCGAAGCGTTGCGGGCGTTCCAGCAGCGCCAGTTCCGCGGCCTTGGCGAACCCGGCGATGCCGGCCAGGTTCTCCTGCCCGGCCCGGCGGCCCAGTTCCGGGGCGCCGCCGTCCAGCAGAGGTTGAATCCGCAGCCCCTTGCGCAGGTACAGCGCCCCCACCCCGGGAGGCCCGCCCAGCGGATTGGCGTCCAGGGTCAGGGCGTCCACGCCCAGCTCCTTCACGTCTATGGGGAACAGCCGCGCGGCGTGTGTGGCGTCGCAGTGATAGGGCACACTGGCCGCCCGCACCAGTTCGGCGACCTCCTCGATGGGCTGCACCGCTCCGGTTTCCGCCACCACCCAAGCCGCGGAGGCCAGTTGGGTGAAGCGGTTCATCCGGTCTTCCAGGTTGAACAGGTGAACCTGCCCGTGGGCGTTTACCGGAATCAGGGTGGTGGAAAAGCCCCACTTTTCCAACGATTCGGCCGCCCGCAGGACCGACAGCGGTTCCACCGCCGAAGCCAGCAGTTGCCCGTGGTCATGCACCAGCAGCAGGCCCTTGACCGCCAGGTTGTTGCTTTCGGCTTCCCCGGAGGTAAAGATGATCTCATCCGGCTCCGCGCCGATGAAGGCAGCCACCGCCTCCCGGCTCTCCTGCAGCACCCGGGCGGCCTCCCGCCCCCGCCGGTGCGGGGAAATGGGATTGCCGTACCCTTCGTGCAGGTAGGGGATCATGGCCGCGGTCACCCGCGGATCTATGGGCGTGTGGGAAAGATAGTCGAAGTATGATGACATGAATGTGAAAAGTGAATACCCGCAGTTGATGTTTCCGTTTGGTTATGCGCCTACTTCCGGATCGAATACACGCACCCGCAGTAGTTCTGCCGATAGATATCCCATTCGCGGCAGAGCTGCACCGAGCGCTTGAACCCGTCCCGCTTCTTAAAGTCCTCTTCCAGGAAGATCAATCCGCGCCGCCCGGCGATTTCGCGGCCCAACCCGAAGATCATGGCGGCGTCCTTGTGAGGGCTGGTGGTCAGCACCGTGCCCAGGGTGTCGAAGCCGCACCGGACGGCTTGGCGGGCGGTGCGTTCCAGGCGAAAAGCGACGCACAGGCGGCAGCGCTCGCCCTTTTCCGGGTCCGCCTCATGCCCCCGGACCGCCTCGAACCAGGTCTCAGGGTCGTACAGGCCGATCCGGTAATCCATTCCCGTGGCGCAGACCAGCTTCATGAACGCGTGCAGCCGACGGGAATACTCTTCAAGGGGTTGGATGTTAGGGTTGTCGAAGAACAGGCGCACGTCCCCCCGGCCGGCCAAGCGCTCGGGAGCGATGGTGGCATCCGGAGCGCAGCAGACGTGCAGCAGCAGCTTCATCCCCCCTCCGCCGACACGATGGCGCCGATGAACTTGACCACGGCGCGGTCCACTTCCGCCTGGACCTCGGGGTAGTGCTGCTGCATCAGCCTCCGGCGTCCGTCGTCGTCAATTTCGGCGCCCTGTTCCATGGCCAGCCGCTCGGCCAGCACCAGGTTCTCCAGCACCCGGCGCACCACCAGCCCGGCGCGGCGCGCGGGGGCATGGGTCAGCACCTGTTCCAGTTTGGCCTGGATCATATCGGACTGATTGCCGGAAAAGTCGAAGGGGTCTATGGACATTGCTATCTCATCCACTCGTTCGTTCTCCCCCGAATAAATTCGGGGGCTCCCTTTTTAGTGGATTGGCTAAAAGCCAATACCGTGAATAACCATTCAAGTGTAACTATGTCCCTCTCGGGTGTCGCTTATGGTTACAGACTAAATACTGAACTACATGCTGTGGTGGCATGCTTCTGGTATGTCAATCACTTTATGACCTTCAGCGACTTCTTACTTCTCTGGAGCATCCGAATTTATTCGGGTGAAGGAGTAAACGGCCCTTGACACCGCACCCGAATTTATTTGGGGGACAAAGCCGCTCAAATCATTTTATCACCCACTGGGCCGTCTCTCCGGCGCTGAAAGGAGCCACGGTGAGCATGCGTGTTTCGCCGTCTCCTTCGCAACGGACGGTCACGGAGGCCTGGTCGCGTCCGTCGCAGTAGCGGGCCACGGCGCGAGCGGCCAATTCCAGATCGCCCCCGGACGCCGGCGGATCCACCAGCGCCAGCGGGCCGACGACCTCCGCCGCCCGCAACGCCCAACGCCCCGCGGTGTAGTTTTCGAGAAAGTCGTTTTCCGCTTCGTCGCGCCCCAGCACCACCTTCAGGCGGTCGGTAAGGCGCAGGTGCCGCCCCACCTTCAGTACCACGAAATCTTCCAAAGATACGATTTTTCCGGGCGGAAGATGGCGCATGAAGTCGAAAAATTTGCGTCCGAAGGAGGGATCGGTCAGGAAACAGCAGCCGCCGGCCGGCTGGGGGAAATCAGTCAACCCCATTTGCGCGGCCAGGGCGAATTGCGGCTTGCGCGATCGCCCGGACAGTCCCAGCAGGCGGGACCGGTCCACCCAGCCGCGCTTCTCGGGCTCGGTCTCGGGCAGGCGCTGCGCCGACAGGGGCCGCAGCAGGAAGCCGTCCAGGCCGCTGGCCTTCTCGATCTGCCGCATGGTACCCCGGTACTGCGTCATGGGCCGCTGCCCCAGCACTTCACCGGTGAAGATGAACCGGGCTCCCAGCTCCTGCATCAGTCCGCGGGCTTTGGTCAGCATCATGATGCGGCAGTCAATGCAGGGATTGGCGTTCTTGCCGTACCCCCAGCGGGGATGGGTGACGATCTGCAGGTATTCGCCCGACACGTCCACGATCTCCACCGGGACGTCCAGATCCGATCCGGCGCGCAACGCCTCGCTGCGCAGCCGCTGAACGCTTTCCCTGCGCCGGCCCACCTGGCGGCGGGTGTCCGTCAGGCAGAAGCCGGTGTTAAAGTGGACCCCGATAACCTCGATTCCCTGATCCTGCAGGACCCGGCAGGCCAGAGTGCTGTCCAGGCCGCCGGACACCAGGCCGAGCGCGCGCCCCTCACTCATCCAACATATCCTCGCTGAACCCCAGCCGCTCTTTAGCCGCGGCACTCATCATGCTTGGGTGCCAGGGGGGGTCAAAGACGAGGCGCACCTCGGCAGACTTGGCCCCCGCCAGTTGACGGATGGCCTCCTCGGCCTGTTCCTTAAGCGTGGCATGCATGGGGCAACCCTTCATGGTCAGGGTCATGGCCACGGCGGCGTGATCGCCTTCTATCCTTACGTCGTAGATAAACCCCAGGTTGACCACGTCAATGCCGATTTCCGGGTCAATCACGTGCTCCAGGGCCTTCATGACGGATGCTTCGCTGAGCATGGGTGGAATACCTTCCGGTTACATCAAGCACTTTCTGACTTCTTCCCACAGCGCCAGGTAAGCCTTGGACGCCTCGCTGAAGGGGTCGGCGACCACCACCGGCACGCCCTCGTCGCTGTGCACGCGGATGCGGGGGTCCAGGGGCAGGCGGCCCAGCAGCGGCAGGCTGAGATTCTTCGCCTCGCGCTCGCCGCCGCCTTCACCGAAGGGATGGGATACGTTCCCGCAGTGCACGCAGGTGTAGTAACTCATATTCTCCACCACGCCCAGCACGGGGATGTTCACCTTCTGGAACATGATCGCGCCGCGGCGCACGTCCTCCAGGGCGATGTCCTGGGGGGTGGTAACCACCAGGGCGCCGTCAATGCGAAACTTCTGGGCCAGGGTCAACTGCACGTCGCCGGTGCCGGGCGGCAGGTCCATGAACAGCACGTCCAGCGCGCCCCAATGGGTGTCGCCCGCCATCTGTTCCAGCGCCTTGTGCACCATGGGGCCGCGCCAGATCAGCGGCTGCCCGCGATCCACCAGGTAGCCGATGGACATGGTCTTCATGCCGAATTTTTCCACGGGGATCAGGCCCTTTTCCGAAGCGTCCGGCAGGTGGCGGACGTTCAGCAGGGTGGGCAGACTGGGGCCGTAGACGTCGGCGTCCAGCAGTCCCACTTTCAGGCCGGCCTGGGCGGCGCAAGCGGCCAGGTTCACGGCCACCGTAGATTTCCCCACCCCGCCCTTGCCGGAAGACACTGCCACGATCCGCTGGACCCCGGGAATCGGCTGCGGATCCAGGGTTTTCTGGGATTCCGCCGCCTGGGGGGCGCTTTCAGCGGCCGGATTGACGACCTGCACCTCCACCTGGGTGAAACCGGATTTCCGGCGCAGGGCCGCGACCGCCTCGTTGCGGATCTGCTCCGAGACCGCCGGATCCACGTTTACCAGGCCCAGGCTTACGGTCAGCCGGCCGTCATCCACCTGGATGCCCTTGACCATGCCGAACGACACGATGTCGCGGGAATAGCCGGGGTACTTGACCTGCTTTAAAATATCCATTACGCTGGATTTGCTGGCATTCGATGATGACATTCCCTCTCCAGTTTCGGTTTATTTGTGGACTGTACGATTTTCCGGCGTTTGGAGCCACTTCATGCGATCTTTCAGCCGGCCGGCCTGCTCGGTCATTTCCCGCAACGATACCTTCTCCAGTTCGCGGTTCATGGCCCGTTCGGCCCGCAGGAAGGTCTCGCGGATCAGGCATTCCGTTTCCAGGGTGCAGTCGCGGCGGTTGCTTAAAGGGCTGTAGAGCGGGCTGGCGCCTTCGATGGCCTGGGTGATGTCGTGCAGGGTGATGGCTTCCGGAGGCTGGGCCAGCATGTACCCGCCCCGGGCGCCGCGGAACGACTTCACCAGGCCCGACTTGGCCAGAAGCTGAAATACCTTGGCCAGGTAGCTGACGGGGAGGTTCTGCGCCCGGGCGATGTCGGTCACCAGGACCACCTCGTTTTCCGGCTGCATGGCCAGGTAAAGCAGGCCATGAACGGCGTATTCACAGCCAACGGAGAATTGCATGATGCGCTATTCGGATAATTCGGATTGGATTTGTCGTAATATAGCAAAGAGAGCCGGGCATGTCAAGCACTTTTTTACTTTCTCTACGTGTAAAAAGTTGCATAAAGCGCCGGATGACACTCAGCACAATGGAATTGAATAACTGCGACCCAAATACCGTGAGCCTCCCGGCGGGAGGCTCACGATCTTGGCGGCGGCACCGGGCAACGGTGCTCCGGAACGATGAATATGTTTACTTCAAGACCACCAACTTCTGCACCTGCGATGCTTCGCCTGCCGTCAGCCGGGCGAAGTACACTCCCCCCGCCAATCCCGAGGCCTTGAATAGCGCCTCGTAGGAGCCGGCCTCCCTCCATCCTTCCAACAACGTCGCCACCTCCCGGCCGGCGGTATCATAGATCCGCAGGGTAAGGTAATTATCGGCCGGCGTACTCAGCCGGAGGATGGTCTGAAGATTACAGGGATTGGGAGACACCTCCAGGGCCGGAATCGCGTCCGTTTCCGGCGGGACCGCCGCCGGATATGACCCGCTGGACGCCACCGCCAATGACTCGCCCACGTTGGACCAACCACTGATGCCTCCCCCTTCCGATCCCCGGCCATACTGCTTGGTGAAGCTGAAGTAATCGCGCGCCCAGATGGTGTCGGGATAGGTGCCGATGCGACCGTCGTAGAAGTAATTTCCCGGCGGCGCCGTCGCGGGGACCATCTGCGTGCGCGTCTTGGTCAGAGATGCGGACGCCGGCAGATCGAGAGTCACCGGCCCCATGACCGGCCCATACCAAGCACCGGAAGGGAGCCGCGCCATCGTCCACAGGTCCACACTGACGGCACTGTCAGGGCTGTTTACCAAGGTAAGATCGAAATTGAAACTGCCTCCAGCAGGCGGCAGGATAATGGGCCAGGGCGCGGAAAGGGCCACCGCCACGGGGGACTGAGTGCGGTACTTGGCAGTTACGGCATTGCCGCTGCATCGCCCGGTTACGTAGATATTTCCGAAATCGTCCAGGGCCAGCGCTTGGGCCTGGTCATCCGGACAGTTCAGGTCCACGTGACGTACGACCCAGTTAAGCCAGCCGTTCACGCTATAGCTGACAGTGGTCCAATCGTAGTATTCCCCGGGACCGGTTTGGCTTTCGCTGGCCCCGGTGATGATTACGTTGCCGCTGTCATCCAACACCATGTCAGCAGGGTAATCATCCCCCCCGCAATAATCGTACAGAACCGCCCACAGCTGGTTTCCCAGCCAGTCGTATTTGAGGGTAAACCAGTCGTGGTTCTGATCGTCTATTTCGGTTCTTCCGGTCACGTAAACATTCCCGTCACCGTCCACCAGAACCCGGGCTGGAACATCGCTGCCGTTTCCCGGGCCGTTGAAGACCGATTCCCACAGCAGGGCGCCGTAGGTGTTGTACTTCAGGGTGATGCAATCTTCCTGCCCGTACTCACCGCTGGACCCGGTGACCAGTAGATATTCCTGCTCGTCCCACGCCATGGCAACGGCTTCGTCATCCGCGTGCGCCGGTCCGTCGTACCGCGCCTCCCAGATCAGGCCACCCGCCGGGCTGTACTTCAACGTCGCGTAATCAGTATCTCCACCGAATCCTTCGCTGCCGCCCGTGACATAGACATTTCCCTGCCCATCGAGACTCAGATCCCGCGGATAGCTGTCGCTGCAGAAAGAGGGGCCGGAATAACCCCAGGACCATAGTTGTGCGCCGCTGCTACTGTATTTGACGGTTTGGAAATGGTGATAATCGTAGTTGAAAAATGTTCCGGTCACACAGACGTTACCTCCAGAGCCCACGGTCAGGTCCACGGGCCAGTCGTTGTATTCACCCCCCAGCCAGCCCAGCCATTGCAGCACTCCCGCGGAACTGTATTGAAGAGTGCAGAAGTCACTTCCTTCGCTCACGGTGGAGGCGCGTCCCGTGACGAACAAACAACCGGTGACCTCGTCCCAGGCGATGGCCACAGCATAATCCTGTTCGCCCCCCGGACCCGAGAAAGTCGTCACCCATTCCTGTTCACCGTCTTCTCCGTACCGGATGATCAAATAGTCTGTATCGTTATATAACGCGACAGTGGTGGATCCCGCCACGTAAATTGCCTCGTTACCCATCAGGGCGACAACCACTGTTTCATCCGTTCCGCCACTGGGTCCGGCATATTCCATGATCCACTCCGGAAAAGCGAAGGCGTGTACCAGGGGAGCCGAACCGAGAAAGATCATGAGCCCCAACCCAACGACTGCCGGCCGCATCATCTTTGCATTCATGACTGACCTCAATGTAGTGATGAAAATGTATCTCCCGGCGGAGAGCGCAGGTTCGGCTTACTGGACGGTAATAATGATATCGGGACCAGCAAACGCCCAGGCGGAGGGCGGGGATAAGCCGGGATGCAAGTTGGTGAAATTGGGAACATGGGAGAACGTACTTTGATACGGCGGGGTTGAAGACCCGGTTGGAGCCGGATCCCAAGGGTCAGGACAGCGGTAAGAGGCATAGCCCCGGGCACCACTGCGATTTCGAAATGGCCTTGCATCCGGGCTCGGTCCTCACTATATTATCACCTTGACCCATGAACACGGATACTATCCTCCTCCCCACCCCGCCTTACGATTTCGCCCGCTCCTTCTCCTACATGGAGCGGCGCATTGACCCTATCGCCCGGTGGGATGGAGAGGTTTTCACCCGCTTGTGGCCGCTGGGAGACCGCGACGTGCCCCTACAGTTGCGCTCGGCCGGCACGGTGGATCACCCCCGAGTCATCCTGTCGGTGTTGGATGACGTCAGCGATGACGACCGGCTCGCCCTGGCCGCTTCGGTCACCCGCGCCTTCAGCCTGGACCTGGACCTGAACGCCTTCCACGCAGGCCTCCGGCACGACGCCGTGCTGGATGCCCTGGCGCAGCGCAACCGGGGACTGAAACCGGCCCGCGAACCGAACCTGTTCGAAGCCCTGGCCTGGGCCATTATCGGGCAGCAGATACACCTGCTTTATGCCTGCCAGATCAAGGCGGGAATGCTGGAACGGTACGGCGGGCGGGTCGCGGTGGGGGAAGAGTGGCTCTACCGCCATCCCCGTCCCGCGGACCTGGTCCACGCCGATCCGCAGGATTGGCGCGCCTTCAAGTGCTCCCGGCGCAAGGCGGAATACGTCATCGGGCTGGCCCGCGAGGTGGCCAACGGTTTCGACCTGGAGAGCCTGGCGGATCTGCCGGATGAAGAGATCATTGCCCGGTTGACGCGGTTGAGGGGGCTGGGGCGCTGGACGGCGGAATACACCCTGGTGCGCGGCCTGGGGCGCTGGAATGCCTTACCCGCCACCGACGCCGGGCTGGTGGGCGGCATCCGCCGCGCCTACGGACTGCAGCATCGCCCCACCACCGGGGAAATCGAGGCCTTGGCCGAAGCTTGGCGGCCCTGGCGCGGTCTGGCCACCTATTACCTGTGGTGGGCGAAGTAGGAATGGGTATTTTCATCTAGAGATAGATACAACAGGGGAATCCGCGATGCAGAAAACAGGGTTGATCGCTCTTATCCTCCTGAGCCTGGGGTCCACTGCCGTCGCCCGGGTCATCCACGTGGAGGCTTCCTGGCTGGGCGTCACCGGTACGGGGTCCCAGTTCGACCCCTACAGCGACCTGCAGCAGGCCATTGACCAAGCCGGGGACGGGGACACGCTGATCGTGGCGCCGGGGTACTATTCGGCCCGCCCCGAACCCTACCCGGAGAACCTGGCCGGCAACACCGAACAGCATCGCACCACGGTCAACGCCAGCCGCGGATTCCTGGTCAAGGACAAGGCCCTGACCATCCGCGGGTCCGGCCCCGACCGGACCACCCTGATGACCAATGCCGGCTACGGCGTGCTATTCCTGAACAGCCGCGGCTCCCTGCTGGAAAATGTGGCCGTAACCGGGGGCGTGCGCGACGCCGACGGCAACGCCACCGACGCCGGCGTCGTGGCCAAGTTCAGCACCTTGACCCTCCGCCGGGTGCACGTGCGCGACAACGATCACCGCCTCGATTCCGTGGTGGTCGGCATCGGCGGCATCTTCGGCCGGGAAAACAGCGAGCTGACCATCCTGCACTGCGAGATTGCCAATAATGGCTGGGACGGCATCGCCCTGTACAGGGGCGCCACGGCATACCTCGCCGACAATGTCATCCGGGAGGGGCGCGGTGCAGGCATCGGCATCACCTGGGACGCCGCTGCGGTAGTGCTGCGCAACCGCATATCCGGTTACTGGAAGGGGATCGGGACCTTCGGCTCCTCCCGCGCCGTGGTGGCCAACAACCTGGTGCAGGACTGCCTGGGCTGGGGTCTGATCGCCACCGGGGATTCCTACCTGGACGCGTCCAACAACAACGTCCTGCACAACGGCAACTGCGGCCTGGCCATCTGGTCGGAAACCTGCCGGGGGAGGTTCATCAACAACATCGTGGCGGGCAACGGATGGAAGGAGGAATGGGTGGCGCCGCCGGTGGGGCTGGTGAATTTCGGCGGGGCGGAGAATTTCATCATCGCGCACAACAATTTCTGGGATAACTCCCAGGGCAATTACCGCGACCTGCCGGATCTGACCGGCGTCAACGGCAACCTCAGTGCCGACCCGCTCTTCCTCTCCGGGGGGGATTACCGCCTGGGGGAAACCTCCCCCTGCCGCGATTCGGGCTCACCGCTGCTCAGCGAAGGCGACGGATCGGTCAGTGACATGGGCATGCACGGCGGGCCGATGGCACGGTGAAATAGGCGTTCATACGGGGATAAAAGCAAAGAGGCGATCCAGCGGTGGATCGCCTCTTTGCTCTCTGCCTTGCCGATTACAAGTGCTTGTCCACAATGTGCCGGGCGACCTCGTCCAGGATCTCCACCTGATCGTAATAGCCGGCAGCCAGGCGGCTCCGGGTGCGTTCCACGTGCGCCTCGTTTTCGGCTCCGGAGACGGGATTTCCGAGGCCGGAGTTCGAGTCATCCTTAAGCTTCCGGGCAGCGGTTTCCTGCTGCTCAGCGGCGATTTTTCCGGCGGTCTGTTCCAGCACTTCCGGGCGGTCGTAGTGCCCCTGGGCCAGGCGGCGCCGGGCTTCGGCCACGCGGTCGGGCCGGACCTCGGGGAGCTCTTCCAGCAGCAGCCGGGCGCTCTCTTCCAGGCGAGCCTCCTCGACGCGCTGCCGGTCTACCTGGACCTGGTCGCGATCGGATTGGTCGGGGCGCGCCGGCTGAAGCGCCGGGTCGTGGCCGGCCTTCTCGACGGGCGCTGGAATTTTGTGCGCCGCCGGCGTTACTACCGGATCCCGGCTGATCTGCTTGATTTCTGCCATCGTTCACTCGCCTGGCTGGTGAAGTTTCTGCTGGAATACAATATACATCGAAATTCGCGGCGAGGCAAGCGCTATCGCAGGATAGCTTCCTCTTTCTCGAACGCCTGGGCCCAGGTGCCGCGCAGGTCGGTCAACACGGTCAGGACGCTGTCAAGGACTTCACGGTCATTATTCAAATTGGCCAGGGTCAACTGGTGCCCCAGGAAGGCGTACAGCTTGTTCAGGCTGGAGGCCACTTCCCCTCCGGCTTCCATGTTCAACGATTTGCGCAGCTCGGCGATGGCGTCGTAGGCCCGCTGGATGGCGTAACCCTTGCCGTTGACGTCCCCCCGATCCATGGCGGAACGGGCTTCCCGGCAGAACCGGGCCGCGGCATCGTACACCATCAGGATCAGTTTTTTCTGGTCCGAAGTCTCCACCTGGACCTGCGTGTAGGTCTGGTACGGATTGTACTGGCTCATATGGCCCCACCTCCTCCGATGTTGGCCGGTTACATTCCGGCAATCATGGCCGATACATAGTTACCCTGGCCTTGCAGTTGCGAGATGAGAGTTTCCATGGCCAGGAATTCACGTTCCAGTTGCGCTCTCTTGGTCTCGAGACGGGCTTCCCAGGTCTCGATCTGGTCGTCAATACTGTCAATGGTATCCTGCACGCCTTCGGTGGCGAAATGGACGGTGCCGTCAATGGGGTCGGTCAGGAACGATATCCGGTCGGCCAGGCGTACCGCGTCGCCCTTGGCCAGGTTAATTTCGGCCGAGACCGATCCGGCTCCGCCGCCGGGCCAGGTGAACTTGACCCGCAACCCTTCCTCGGGGCCGCCGGCCGCTCCGATGATGTAACTGCCGTCAATCTGCGCCGGATTACCGTTGATGGTGGCGCTGACCAGGGCCCCCTGATCGTCGTACTGCGCCGCGACATTGAAGGTACCGCCCTGCGTCAAAGCGTTGCTCAGGAAGTAAGTCAGGGCGTTGTTGTCCGACGAATGCGTCAGGGCAAAGAGATCGCCCACCGCGTCGAAGTTGTCTGAGAGGGCGTCCTGCAATTTGGTGCTGGTGACGCTCAGGATTCCCCCCGCGCCGGACTTGATGCCGATCTCCGACAAACTGGTAAATGCGGCGTTTTCCGCCAGGCCCGGCACCTCCGAGGCGATGATGGCCTGGAGATCGTTCTTGATGCCGATGACCCGGCCATCCCCGAACAACACTCCGGCCGTTTCCGTCTCCGCGTCGTACGAGGTCTTGGAGTTGATCAGGGTAATCACCTGGTTGTAGGCGGTGACGAAATCCTGGATCTTCTCCTCGGCCCCTTCGGTGTCGTTGCTGACTGTGACCGTCACAGGGGTGGCGGTGGTGGTCTTCAGGTGCAGCGTGACACCGTCGATGACCTCATCCACGTCATTTGAATCGCTCTCGATCCATCCGGTGGAAGGGTATCCGTCCACCCGGATCATGGCGTTCTGGGCCGTCTGGGTGTTGATGAAGCTGCTGGTGAAGTTGTCCAGGGTGTGGGAAATCCCGGTGATGGCGTTGCTGGTGCCCGAATCGTTGCCGGTCAGCACCAGGTGGTAGGAATTCGTGCCGCTGCCGTCGTTCAGGATAGTGGCGGTCACGCCGGGGTTCTCCACGTCGCTGTTGATCAACTGGACCAGTTCCGACAGCGTGGTGTTGGCCGGGACGGTCATGGTGATGGCTTCATCCCCATAGGTGTAACTGAAGGTGGCCGGCGCGACCGTCAGGTCGGTGGTGCCGACGTCCGGCACGCCGTTGTCCTCAGTCCACTTGTCATTCAGGGCCAACTGATTCACGAGTACGGTGTAACTCCCTGTCGCCGCCTCCGAAGTGGCGGAGGCGGTCAGCACGTCGCCATCGCTGGAGGTGGCCGCCTTAAACAGCACCTCGTCCAGCTCGTTCATCTCTTCCATGATGGATTTCAGGTTCAACAGCTTGCTGTTGATATCCTGCCAGGCGGCCAGCTTCTGTTCGTACTCATCCCGGCGCTCTTCCAGGGCGACCTTGGGTTGGCTCTCGATCTGCATGAGCAGATCCACGGTCTGCTGCCACTGGATGCCGGAGGCCAGGCCGGTGACTTGGGCGATGGGCATACGAGCCTCTCATTCGTCGGCGACAGGGGCCGGGATCCCCGCCCGCTGTGGCGGGGATTCCCGGCTCGGTGTCTGCCGGGGCTCATCCCGGCGGGATGGCCCCGAGTATGGACTCTGGGGAATTATACCGGAATGTCCGGCTTCGCTTACCCGACGATCCCGGCGATCATCTGCGGCAGCATGTTGGCCTGGGCCAGCATGGAGACGCCGGTCTGCATCAGGATCTGGGACTTGACGAAGGTGGACATTTCCGAGGCGATGTCGGCGTCGCGAATCTGCGACTCGGAAGCCGTGGCGTTTTCCCGCGCGATCTGGAGCTGCTGAATGGTGCCGTGGAGCCGCCCCACGTACGCTCCGATGCGGGTCCGTTCCGTGTCCTTCGATTCGATGGCCACGTCAATGGAGCCGATGGCCGCCTGGGCGTTGCCCGTGCTGGTGATGTCCACGCCGCTCAAGCCCAGGGCGGTGGCCGTCATGCTGTTGAAGGTCACGTTGTAATAATCTTCGTTTTCCACATTGTAGGTGCCAATGTGGAACTTGATGCCGGAGCTGGAGTAGGTGCCGTCCAGCATGTTCAGGCCGTTGTAGTTGGTGACCTCGGCGATGCGGGTGATTTCCGACACCAACTGCTGGAATTCCACGTTCAGCGCGTTGCGGTCGGTGTCCGTCAGAGCGCCGTTGGAGGCTTCCACGGACAGGGCCCGGAGGCGCACCAGCTTCTCGTCAATGACGCTCATGGCGCCTTCGGCGGTCTGCATCAGGTTGATGTCGTAGTTGGCGTTGCGCTCCGCCTCGTCCATGGAGCTGATCTGCGCCCGGAAGCGCTCCGACACCGCC
>QZKQ01000026.1 GCA_003599535.1 Candidatus Zixiibacteriota bacterium
GTCGTCCGCCCGGTGAGGCGCCTCACCGGGGAATGAAGAATCGTGTGAGCGGCGTCACAACTTTTCTTGCGCTCTTTGTGGTAATTTCCTTATCCTGTCCGATGGAAGTCACTGTCATCACGTTTCTCAAGCGGAGGAGATCATCCATGAAGTGTCTCGCGTGGTTGGTGTTGCCGGTCCTGTTGCCGCTGGTCTCCCTGGCGGCGCTGCCGGCCCTGGAACCGGGAGCGTACTACGCTCCGGATAAATTCGTGCTGAACCTGCAGGCCGGAACTCCCGCGCTCGAGATCCGGCAGGAGAACGGGCTGGTCCGCACCGGCCTGGCCGAACTGGACGTTCTGAACGCGGAATTTGGCGTCACCGCGGTGGAAAAGCTGTTCCCCGGTTCATCGCCGGGGCAGGACGCCGTGGAGCTGTCGGGGTACTATGTCTTCCACTTCCGCCGGGAAACCCTGGAACGGGCCCTGGAACGCTACGCCCGCGCCCGGGTGGTGGAACACGTCGAACCGGTAGGCCTCCACCCGCTGTACTTCACTCCCAACGACCCCTACTACGGCAATCAGTGGCACCACAATCAGAGCCAGGATCACGACATTGACACCCCCGCCGCCTGGGATACCCAGAAGGGCAACAGCAATGCCATCCTGGGCATCGCCGACACCGGGGTGCTGTGGACGCACGCCGACCTGTCCGCCAACATCTGGACCAATGCCGCCGAGATGAACGGCACGGCAGGCGTGGATGACGACGGCAACGGCTACGTGGACGACTTCCGCGGTTGGGACTGGGTCAACGTGGGCAGCGGCTGGTCGGGCGAAGACCTGACCACGCCGGACAACGATCCCAAGGACTTCAACGGGCACGGCACCCACTGCGCCGGCATTTCCGCGGCGGTGACCGACAACGGGACCGGGGTGGCCGGCATCGCCGGCGGCGATTCCCCCGCCCAGGGAGCTCGCATCCTGGCGCTGCGCATCGGCTGGTCGGGCAGCTACTTCGGCCAGGAAGTGGGCTACATTGACATGTCCTACGCCGCTTCGGCCTTCTACTACGCCACCCAGCAGGGCGCCTGCGCCATCAACTGCTCCTGGGGATCATCCAATTCCGGCGGCCTGGCCGCGGCGGTGGACAACGCCGTGGCCAACGGCATGGTGGTCTGTTCGGCGGCGGGGAATTCCAACAACCAGACCGCCAGCTACCTGTGCAGCCGCACTGACGTGGTTTCGGTCGCCTCCACCGACCAGAACGACGTCAAGTCCAGCTTCTCCAGCTACGGCACCTGGGTGGACATCTCCGCCCCGGGATCGTCCATCTACTCGACCTACTCGAATCACTATACCGCCGGCTACGCCAGCCTCTCCGGCACCAGTATGGCGACCCCCTGTGTGGTGGGCGTGTCCGGGCTGCTGAAATCGCAGAACCCCGCCTGGACCCGCACCGAGATCATCCCCCAGATCCTGAACAGCGCCGATGACATCTACGCCCTGAACCCCTCCTACGTGGGCAAGCTGGGCAGCGGCCGCCTGAACGCGGCTAACGCGTTGGGCGGATCGTCGCCCACGCCCGCGGTCACCGTCAGCTACCCCAACGGCGGGGAAACCTGGACCCTGGGGCAGTCCTACACCATCGCCTGGACGTCGGCCTACCTGACCGGCAACGTCAACGTGAAGCTGAACCGCGCCTACCCCGGCGGAACCTGGGAAACGCTGGCCGGCAATACCGCCAATGACGGATCGCAGGCCTGGACTGTGTCCGGCGACGCCGGCACCGCCTGCCGCATCCGGGTGGAATCGTACGATAATCCGGCGGTGTACGACGAATCCAACGCCAACTTCACCATCAGCAGCGGCAGCGTGCAGCCGGTCAACCTGTTCAGCGACGGCTTCGAAGGCACCTTCCCCGGCACGGTGTACAAGGTTTCCGACTCCAACCGCGACGGCGGCCGCGACTATTGGGACGACAAGACCCTGCGGCCGCATTCCGGATCCAAGTCCATCTACTGCGCCGGCTACGGCACCCCCACGCACCCGCCCTACGACGTTTACATGAACGCCGACGCCTACAAGAAGACCAACGTCAGCGTGTCGGGCTATGCGGACGTGACCTTCAGCTTCTGGATCTGGTACGATACCGAGGCGGGGTACGATTACCTGAAAGCGCAGTACTACAACGGCAACGGGTGGGTGGACTTCCCCAACACCGGCTGGTCGGGCAATTCCGGCGGCTGGGTGCAGAAGATCTACACCCTGACCGGCTTCACCTCCTTCCGCTACCGCTTCCTGTTTGTCTCCGATGGCAGCGTGACGGCGGAAGGCGCCTACGTGGACGACGTCCTCCTGACCGGCGTGCCCGCCCTGGACGTCGCCGGGGAAGAGCTCGCGGTCACGGATCGCACCCCGGACGTCCTGGCCCTGGTCCCGCCCGGCCTGGAAAAAATCGCGGGCAGCGGGACTTCCGCCCTGCTGCTGCCGGTCGAATTCGGCCTGAAGCAGAACGCGCCCAACCCCTTCAACCCGGAAACGGTCGTCGGCTATCAGCTCCCGGCTGCCGGCTTCGTCAGCCTGAAAGTCTACGACACTGCCGGACGCGAGGTGCGCACGCTGGTGGAAGGCTGGAACGAGGCGGGTCTACACGAGGTGACGTTCGATGCGGCCGGGCTGCCCAGCGGCATCTACTTCGCCCGGTTGCAGGCGGAGGGGAAAGTGCAGATGATCCGGATGGTGCTGCTGAAGTAGGGAAAATGAACGTCCGGGAACCGGATCCCCGGTCAATGGTATAAAAAATGAAGCCCCCCCAAGTCTTTACCCTCGGGGGAGCCTTAAGCTGCGCCCCGGAGGCACCCTCCCAGCCCGCCTCCGGGGCCGCTTTATTTCTATGCGGCGGTCACCCCTTCAGGATGTACGGGGTGACGAAGATGACGATTTCGCTGTCCCGCTTCTCCCGCTGGTCGTAACGGAACAGGTAGCCCAGGATAGGAATTTCCCCCAGCAGGGGGATTTTTCGTTGGGTGATCTTTTCCGATTGCAGGCTCAGGCCTCCGATGCTGAAGGTCTCCCCGTCCTGCACCCGGACCGAAGTCGAAGCCGACCGCCGGTTGATCTCCGGCAGGTTGTTCTGCCCCTGGCCCACCACGTCCCCCACCTCCGGCTTCAGCACCATGGTGATTTCCCCCGAAGGCGAAGTGTACGGGGTGATCTCCAGCTTGATGCCCGAACTGACTGCTTGCAGGGTGTTGTACTGGTAATACTGGCTGCTGCCCGTCTGGATGATGAAGTACTGGTCCTTGACGATGCTGATCTGCGCCGGGTGGCTGTTCAGGGTGGTGATGCGCGGGTTGGCCCGGATCTTCGCCTCGCCGGTCTGTACCAGGGCTTCCAGCGAGGCCGCCAGGTCCACCGTGTAGTTGCCGATGTCCACCCCGATTTCCGCGTAGCTGCCGCTGATCGCCGGGTTGGTGATGAAGGTGTGGTCAGTGGCGACGTTCCAGGCGGGGTTGGGATTGGATCCCGGCGCGGCCACCGACCAGTCCAGGCCCATGGCCCGCAGGGCATCGCTGGATATTTCCGTGATGACGACTTCGATCAGCACCTGGTCCTGCGGCTGGTCCAGGATCAGCAGGTCGGCCCGGATGCGCTCGATCAGCGTGGGCGGGGCGGTGATGCAGACCAGGTTGGACGACTTGGAGGCCTTCACGTAGGGCTTGAAGTAGTCCGACAGCAGGCCGATGGCTTCGCCCGCGTCCAGGTTGGACAGCACCACGGTTTGGGTCTTCGACAGCAGGCCGAAGGCGGGGTCTTCCGGCCGCGACGAGCCGACGTAGTAGGCGCCGTCCTGGAAGGTGAAGGCGTAGCCCATGGGCACCAGGACGGCCTTCAGCACCTCTTCCAGGGGCTGATCCTGGGCTTCGTAGGTCACCAGCCCCTGCACCGTGGCGTCCCATAGGATGGGTATGCCGCTTTCCATGGACAGGTCGGTCAGCACCTGGCGCAGGTCGGTCTCGAAGAAGGAATTGGTCACCGGAACGGTTTCGCCGGGAGCGCCGGGTAGGGCCGTATCCGGCGCGGGAAAGGCTTCCTCGGGCGCCGGGGGCGGGGCGGGCGGAGCCGCCAGGCGGCGCTTCTCAAGGGCTTCACGGCGGCGGTCCACCGCCTTGCGTTCGGCGGTACGGGTCACCTGGGCGTCGGCCTGGGTGAGCGTGGCGGAGGCGCGGTCCAGGTCGCCCAGGCCCAGCAGGGCGTCGGTCAGGAGCAGCAGCAGGGGGAGGCGCGGTTCGCCGGAGGGCAGGGTGGCCAGGCGTTCGTCCAGCAGGGCGGAGGCTTCGGCGTAGCGGTGGTCGCGCAGGAAGGTGCGGGCCAGCTTGGCGCTCTGCTCCCATTCCAGCGACGGGTCCGGCGAGGCCAGGGCCGGCAGGGCCGCGCACAGCAGCCCCAGCAGCAACAGGGCCAAGGCCCGGTTAACCAAGACCAGCGGCCCGCTGGTTCCTGCGTGTCTCCGCATGATATCTCCCCAAGGATGCACCGTGTTTGAATTCCATAGATGATACAGATAATAATACAGCCGCCAGCGGAAGCGATCGGGAGGAGGGGCGACCGTGTGCGGCTGCGTAGTGTGCCGGAACGCATTGACTTTTACGAAATACACTTACTTAATCTCGAACTTTAATGAACTCCTTAATCTTTCTGAGTCGTTATCATAAGATACTGACACTCCTGCTTGATAGTCTCCACGGGTAAATAGTTCATCGATTAAGACGCTGAAAGTCCGTGAAACACCTGGAAATAGAATCTCGTTTATGCTCCCAAACTCAATGGGCTCACCGATTGTGATCCCGCTTTTGTTCATTATTTCAATCTTACCAGACACATAACAAACAGCATTTCCAAGATTTTTTATTGTAATATCTATTTTATGCTTTTCAGATATGTTAGTTATAGTCATGGATTCTATGGATGCACTTCTCTTAATTGTTCTTTTATCTGCTGCAATAATCAATGCGGATCTTGGTAGTTGAAATTCAAATGGTAATATCTCTGTGGTCCCATTATAATCATCGAATGTCAACAAAGCAAAATATTCACCATTAAGGGTATCCGGTGCATTCAGTTTAATTTTAACGGTAGATGTTCTGTTTGGAAATAAATTGACACTGTCTGCTTCAACGTCAATCCAAGATGCACAAGAACTAAGGCAGCTATCTATATTGTTTCCTACAGTTGATATATGACCGTCACGATCGCAACTGATATCCATAATCCGAGGTCTAAGAAGAAGAGTATCCTTTGATTCATTATTAAGGGAGATGGCAATTGTTCTGTTACAACCTGCAATTATATCTACCTTATTTAACCCATTTTTTATTTTAAAACTCGGTTTGGTAGATTGAATCAACGCCATTAACTCTTTTGAAGCTGGCCCGTGAAAGATATTCCCGTCCAATACAGAAAAAGGATATGTTGCACTACCTCTTTTTCCATCTTTTGATGAAATATTCAATTTGATAAAATAATGGCCGTCTGGAATGCATTTATCGCCCGACGCCGTCAAATATTGAACCCTACCTGGAAGAAGAAACATACCACCTGAAGATAATGGCTTCTTATCGAATAATTTTGCATTTTCTGAGTATATTGATACTTCACCTAATACTTGAGTATAGATATTTCCATTATTTTTGACTGGTACTTCAATTCGCCATTTACTTCCGTCGCTTTTACTAGAATTAAGGGATAATTGAAAAGCATCTGCATCATTGCCCGGAAATATTTTAACAGTGTCTGGATTGATAATCACAGTATTATTGCTGCTTCTTGCAGTTATAAATAATAGACTACCTATGCCGATATTTAAATTAAGCATAGTACCGCTGTTCTTTCCTGTATCAAGGTTAATTTCTTTTGGATGGTCAAGCATGCATTTTACGACCGAGTAATAGCTCCCAGAAATATCCTTCGGTGCTTTCACTGATATTTTCACTAAACAGGAACCACTTGGTGGAAGGGTAAAGGTTTTAGGATTGAAAGAAATCCATTCAGCACAACTACGATTTACCACTTCTTCCCTGTTGGAAGAATCAACATTTTGATCGTCATACAAAGCTTCAGCTATCATGACAAAAGAGAGAACTTCATTGCTTTGATTAAATACTTTGGCATCATACTCACACCAGCCACCTCTAGTAAGTGTTATCTCTTTTACTTTCGGCACGAGGCCAATACTACCGAAAGCCTGAAATGAAGACGATAAAATGAACATGAGAACCGCGATTATCCAGGCTAATCTGTTGAAATTGTTCAATTTTGCCATATTATCCTCCTTCGTGTTAACATAATCCAGGCACCCGGGCGATGCCTGGCTTATGCTGCTAAGAGTGTTCTTACGGAGTCACTACCGGCGGAATCGGGCAAAGTTCTGCCATCAGCTGATAACGACCGGAGTTCTGATGGTAGAGAGGATCAATCGTGATCAGAACCGTGAAATCATGGTCGCAAAGCGGGAAATCGTAATACTTGCTGCTACCCGTATTATTCATGTTGACGGGAGCACCACCATCGACAGCGATCTGCCAATTACTAATCGGGCAGTCCACACCGTTATATCCCGGAACAGCCGATGATTTGAAGTCTAGAGTGCTGAGGCTGTAGCCAGGACGCGGATTGATCTGGAAGCGAGCAGGATCGTTTGCTTTGATGTGTGCCGGCAACGAAATCGTAATGGGGTCGTAGTTGTTTACGCGGTGAATCTGGAAGTGGGTAATTTCATACTGCAGTTCCAGTGACCATTCCATAAACAACTCAACATTCAGGTCTGGCCACACAACAGTTTCACCAGTGGTAGTGTAGGTGAAATGGCCAGTTGTAGGATTGTAAATCATCTCGTGCCAACCCCATCCGCTCGCTGGATCGGTCCATTCCCAATCATTAGCATCGGTTCCCCACGGATATGGGGTGGTCCAAGGGCCACCAGCATTAGCCACCATCGCCACGACGGCGACGACGAACAAAGCAAGAGCAAAGCGCTTCATGATTGAAACCTCCTGTTATGGTGTGTTGTATAACAGGCGAGGTGTCCTGTGCTAGCAGGACGCTCTCGCCTGCCGCCGTCGGGGTCTATGGTTCCAGCCACTGCCCCGCGGCGGCGTTTTTATGGTTCCCGCGCTCACCCGGGGGCCGTCACGGCCCGAGCGCGGGTTGCTGGAATTTCAAAGATGGTCGTTAGTCGTTGGTCGTCAGCGCCAGCCGCCAGCCACCGGCATATTGCCCGGCGGTCGGCGCGGCGGCAGAGCCTCCCGAAACTCTACACAACCGCGCCTTGACCGGGCAAATCCCCAGGGCTGCTTTCTCCAATATTCCGCGAATTTTTCGAATTTTTGCAAATAAAGCTTGTTTTCAGCCGTATAATATATTAACATAAACAGAGAGGCGCCTCCGCAATGAAAAGGTGGAGCGACGCACTCACCGGCCGTCTGCGAGGGAAAGGTTCCAGCCACAGCCCTCGCGACGGCTTTTTTTTACCCGAACGCCGGATATTTCCGGCACAAACACAAAATCCCGCCCTGGCCTGGGCGCAGGCCCGGTCCGGCGGGAGGATTATATTGTTGGGGAGCTCGGCAGGAAGCAGAGCGAGCAGGAGGAAAGGTGTAGCACGGCCATGAGTCGGCTTTCCTGGATACGTTTCTGGGATTTCGGTTATGCGGTTCGATCAGCCGGGGCGCAACCAGCCGGAACCTGCCTGCGAAGAAACGCTACGTGAAAAGGATTCTCGAGCTGTCGAATTTAAGCGCGCGAGAAAACCGAAAACTGTATGGCCGCTGGAACAATAATCTAATACAAAAAAATCGCGAAGTCAAGTGAATTCGCAAAAAAATATTCAATTTATATTTTGACAGAAAACCGGCAAGATACTGAATTTCATATTCTTGATAAAAACGCTTCTCCCTAGAGCGCCAAAACCCGCCGGCCGGCGGGCTTTGGTCTTTGAGGTGAGGGTGCGTTATCCCACGCTGACTTCGATCTTCTTGGGCTGAGCCTTTTCGGTTTTGGGCAGAGTTATGGCCAGGATGCCGTTGTCGAAGGCGGCCTGGATCTTCCCGGTGTCAATCTCGGTGCCTACCCGGAAGCTGCGGCTGAAGGCCCCGTAGCGGCGCTCCACGCGGAAGTAGCGCTCGGATTCCTTCTTGGCCGGCATCTTCTTTTCGCCGCTGACGGTGAGCAGGTGGTTCTGGTATTCCACCTTCACGTCATCCTTGGGCACGCCGGGCAGTTCCATGAGGATGGCGTAGTCGTTTTCCCGTTCCAGGACGTCGCAGCGCGGCACCAGTTCGGACTGGGGGGTGTCGGAGCTCAGGAAATCTTCCAGGAACGAATTCATGACGGATTCGGCAGGGCTGTATCTTACCAACATGGCAACCTCTTAATAACATTGGGATCGGTTTGACTTTCGTATAATGGAATTTGCAAGCCGCGTGCCAATTACGTAAGTGCAATAATAACAAACTATTATAGCCACACGTGACGGGCGACAAGGCGGACCAGCGACATTCTGGCAGGAGCCTGGCAGGCTGTGACAGGAAGGTGACCGAATCCGGTGCAGAGTTCCTGCGCCGGAAGGGTCACCGGAGTGGGGGAGGGGTCAAATCCCGCGGGAAAAAGCTTGCGTTCATGACTTGGGAGGCCTAACTTAAGTCCCGGTAAGTTCGCAAGATGACCACGCGAGGACAAGGTGAAAATCACGCTTATTCAGCCCTCCAACATCGTCACGGAAACGCAGGCTCGCTGGCTGGAGCCGTTCCTGCCCGTGGGTCTGGGTCTTCTGGCTGCGCTGCTGCGCGACCAGGGCCACCGGGTGCAGATTCTGGATGCCTACACCGAAGGCTGGGAACTGCGCGGGCGGCTGGCCGGTGACATGGTGGAAGTCGGCTTGGCCGAGGAGGAGATCGCGGCGCAGGTGCGGCGGTTTCAGCCGCAGGTTGTGGGCTTTTCCGTGCCGCTGGACACCCAGGCGCTCCGGCTGCAGACGCTGGCCCGGTGGGTCAAGGCGATTCATCCGGAAATCTACGTCGTTTGCGGCGGCGCCTATCCTTCCCGTATGGTGGAGAAGGTGCTGCGGCTGCCGGAAGTGGACGCCGTGGTCCTGGGGGAAGCGGAAGAGTCCTTCCCCGCGCTCCTGCGTTCCCTGGAGCACGGGGGCGCATGGGACGGTCTGGCCGGGGTCGCCTGGAAAGACCGGTCCGGCGCCTTTGCGGTGCGGCCGCAGCGGGAGCCGCGGCCCGGTTGGGACGCGCTGCCTCTGCCGGCTTGGGATCTCCTGCCCCTGAAGCATTATTTCCAGGCGGCCGGCGGCCGGCGAGTCCCGCTGATGACCTCCCGGGGATGCTCGGGAAGTTGCGCCTACTGCCACACGAACAGCCTGTCCGGCGAAGTGCGCCGCTACTGGCCGCCGGAGGCGCTGGTGGCGCAGATGCGGCAGCTCAGCGGCTTTTTCGGCGTGAACGAATTCCTGTTCGACGATGACGGGCTGCTCTCCGACCCCGCCTGGATGCACGAGGTCTGCGACCGGATCATCGCTGACGGCTTGAAGGTGCAGTGGCAGGCGCGGGGAGGCGTTGATCCGGCCGCCGTGAACGAAGCGCTCCTGGGCAAGATGCGCCAGGCCGGCGGGCGGGAGTTGCGCTTTCACGTCGCTTCGGGCAGCCGCCGCATCCTGCGGCAGATTCTGAATATGCCCCTGGACCTGTACCAGTTGGAAAAGGCCATTGACCTGGCCCTGGCCGCGGGATTCAAGGTCTCCTGCCGCTTTCTCCTGGGATCGCCCACGGAGACCCAGGAGGAGATCTACGAGACGTTGAACTTCGCCTGGAAGCTGCGCAGCCGGGGGGTGGAAGAGTTCCGCTTCGACCCCGGTCCCGCGCTGGGAAGTGACGCCACAGCTCCGGCCTCTTCTCCGGACCTGATCATCGGCGCCGCGGAGGTCGAGCAGATCCAGGACACGGCCATGCGGGAATTCAACAGCCGGGGGCTGGTGGCCGACCTGACCCGTCGCATGGCTCCGGGACGCAAGCCGGTGCGCACCGAAGAGCGATTCTTCCCCACGGTGGCTCCGCGCCCGCGTCTGCACCCGGTTATTCCGCTGGACGATCACACCGCCGCGCTGGATATCCGCTCCTGACGAATACCCGGCGCCTGCCCACCCGGATCAAGGGCAGCGCCGGGAGTCTATCCGAATCACTTCGCACAGTGATACCGCTTCGGAAGGCCGCGCTTCGTCGCGGCCTATGGTTTTAACAAATTGATGACCGGGCTGCGACGGAATGCGGCCTTTGGACTCCCGGGAAGTGCCTTTGAAGAAATTGCTCTCGCTGTTTACCTTTCGCCTGCCTGCCGCCCTGAAAGACACCCGCCGCCTGGACGAAAGGACCCGCTACGACCGGATGAGCGGGATGATCCCGGATTTCGTTCTTTCGGACAGCAATCCCCTGGTCTGGCAAAACCGGCTGCGCCATCCCTATTTCCGCACAAAGATGGGGGAGATACGCGGCCGTTCCGTTTTGGAGGCGGGGTGCGGCTGGGGCTTCCTGGCCCGCAACTTCGCCGATGACGGCGCCCGCGTCACCGCGCTGGATCCTTCCCCTGTGACCCTCGATCTGGCCCGCCGGCACCACCGCACAGCCACCGTGCCGATCCGCTTTGTGCAGGGCGTGGCCGAACATCTCCCTTTCCCCGAGGCCTCCTTCGACCTGGTCACCGCCACCGACATGCTGGAGCACGTCGCTGATTTGGACGCCTGCCTGGCCGAATTCGCCCGGGTACTGAAACCCGGCGGCCGCTTCGGCTTCGTCACGGTCAACCGGACCTGGATCGCCCGGCTGATCTACATCACCATGGGCGAGAATGTCCTGGGGATGCTGCCCCGGGGCACCCACCGCTACGATAAATTCATCCCTCCGGATGACTTATCCGCCCGCCTGCGCCGCCTGGGGCTGGTGACGGAGGAGATCCGCGGGATTCTGGTCAACCCTCTGCTGCTGCGCTACCACTTCTGGCTGTCGAAGAGCATTGAGTATATCGGGGTGGCGAAGAAGTAAGGATGAAGGATGAAGGATGAAGGATGAAGGATGAAGGATGAAGGATAAGAACCCACCTGCCTGACAGTGTCATTGCGAGGCCGCGACTTTTCAGCGGCCGAACCAATCTCAATGCCCACCCCGCGCCCCCTCGCCCGGCCCTAGCCAGTGTCATTGCGAGGGACGAAGTCCCGAAGCAATCACCACCCCCTCGCCCCGCCCCCTCGCCAGTGTCATTGCCCCGAAGGGGCCACTGCGTGGCGAGGCCCCGTTGTTCAGGGGCCGAAGCAATCTCAAGCTCCGCCCAGCGCTCAAGGACTGGGCTACGGATAGAAGAAGCCCCATAACGGGGCTGGGGCAGATGCGAGATGCGAGATGCGAGTCAAAAGGGCGGCCACGCCGGGCCGCCCCTACTAACGACCAACGACTAACGACTAACGACTACTTCAGCAGCACCATCTTCTGCACCTGTGACATCCCCCCCGCCGTGAGCCTGACGAAGTATATCCCGCTGGGCAGCGCCGACCCGTCGAACGTCACCTCATGCGTCCCCGCCGGATACCACGCCTCCCCTGCCGGTAGGGGCGAGGCGTGCCTCGCCCCCGCCACCCGCCTGCCCGCCGTATCGAACACCTCCAGCCGCACGTATCCCGCCTGGGGCAGGGTGAAGCGCACCGTGCGGGCGGTCACCTCCATGGTGGCCGGGTAGGTCCGCACCGGCGCATAGGGCGACGGCGGTCCGCCCAGGCTGCCGTCAGAACGGCAACGTTTTGCCCAGATTTCGGAATCGCCCGGCAAATTGAGATGGTACACTCCCACCAAGCCGCCCCCCGCGTCCGCGACCACATCCGGACTTTGGGGCCAGCCGTTGCCCTCCGTAATCCGCGTCAGCAGGGTTCCCTGATCCCCCCACTGCCGCCTCCCTTGCGCGTCCATCTTCTGCCCCCGAAGGTACACCGGTATTGCGGATCCCGAAGGTTTGAATCCGGCCATACCGTAGAGGTAGGGGGCGCGGTACGCCAGGCAGGGGATGCTGGGCTCGTCCATACCCCCGTAAATCATCATCTGCCCCACTTCCCCGCTGCCCCAGGAGGGCCAGTAAAAGTTCCCCTCCATGTCCATGCGCTGGGCGTAGAATTTGCGGCCGTAGGTGAAGCCCAGATAGAAGAAGCCCGGCTCGCCGGGGATGATGCGGGCCAGATCCCACCAACTGACATGGTCGCGGACCCATAGCTGCGTGCCGGCTTCACTGTACCGGTAGGCCCAGTTGGGGCCGCCCGCCCCGCAGTGCAGGATGATCCCTCCCTGGCCGTCCGGGATGATCTGGTACATCCAGGGACCGGCCGGGTGCACCACCTGCCCGGAGTTGCCCCACAGGCGGTTGCCAGCGGCATCCAGATGCTGGCCGAAGACGGCGGTGGTCATGCTGTAGGGGGGACGGAAGTCTTTCCAGACTATGAAGATGCCCCCCTGCCCGTCGGGGCAGATAAAGGGATTACCTTGGTGATAAGAAGTTGTAGCCACCGGGATTCCGCTCAAACCGCCCCACAGGAGCTCGCCGCCGGCGCCGACGTGGTAGGCCTGAATCTGGGACAGGGTTGACGCGCCCCCGTCGGTGGCGTAGAAGAAGCCTCCCAGCCCGTCGGGGCACACGTCGAAGGTGCTGCTGCCCAAGCGGGCATTTCCGAATCTCACCCCCATCTCCCCCCATACTCGGTTGCCGGAGGCGTCCAAGCGCTGGGCATAATAGCCGGAATTGGGGGCGAAGCTACTCACATACCATGCGACAACAGCACCGCCAGTGCTATCAGAGACTACTCTGGGAAAATATGGATCAGAAAGGTTCAGCCCAGGCACCAGGGGTTGTGCATCACTGTAGACTAACGCCCCATTCAAATTAATGATTTGGTACACGTTCTCCAGAGGGCCGGAGTGGAGAAAAGCCACCAGGGTGCTGCCGTTGGTGAAGGGGAGGATAGAAGGATAAGCTTCGCTGCGGGTGGGATCTGTCGCTACCGGCAAATTCTCGTTTACCGTGGTGGGCCACTGGGCGGCGGCCGGGGCTACCCACACCAGGGCGCAGAGGGCCGGCAAGGTGAGGCGATTCATCATGACCTCCGGGGCGGAAGTAGCTGATATCTTAAATCTTAAAACTTAAAACTTAAAGCTTAAAACTGAAAGCTTAAACCTTCAACCTGCAGGAGAGGCGGAGGGGCGGCCTCCGTGACAACAATATACAACATGATGGAGCGTTTGTCAAGTGCAATTTGTTGCGCGGAACGATTTGTCAGGGAGGTCACGGTGGAGGGGCCATGTAGGGGCGATGCATTGGCCCTGGCGGGGGCCTCATGGTCCGGAGGGGTGTATAGACCTGAGGGGGCTGCCTCGGTGAGAAGCGTGAGCCAATGCTTCGCCCTCGACCAGGTTCGGCCGCCGACCAGAGGAGGGCGAAGCATCTGCGCAACGGGTCGAGTGGTGCTGCCTTCGGGGGAGAATGGGAGTTGGGGGAGGGGCGGAGGCCTCCCGAGGGCAGATGCATCGCCCCTACCCCCTCCGGCCACGACGAAGCGCCACGCAGTGGCCCTTAGTGGCGGCCCTCCGAGCATCCAGTATCAAGCATCAAGCATCCAGCTCCAAGCACCAAGTGACAGGCGGGAATACCTATCCTACCCTCTTGTTTTATTTATCCTTTAGACTTTAGACTTAAGACTTTTTACTAACCCCCAACCCCTGAATACCATCTGTGTTTATCTATGCGATCTGTGGCTAAAATCATTGGTTCCCCACCCCGATCATCACCTCCCGGAAGCGGGCCGGGCCGGCGCCGTGAGACATTTCCGCCACCTGCATGGGCTGGCCCTTGCCGCAGTTGGGCAGGCCCCAGAGCACCCAGTGGTGGGCGTCGCCGACGGCGTCGCAGGACCGCCAGAAGTCCGGAGTGAGGCCCTGGTAGTTGGGGTTCTTCAGCATCCGCCCCAGTTTGCCGTTCCGGATCTCCCACCCGGCCTCGCAGCCGAACTGGAAATTCAGCCGCTTCTGATCAATGGACCAGGAGCGGTTGGTTTCCATGTACACCCCGTCGTCGGTGCCGGCGATCATCTCTTCCAGGCTCGAATCCCCCGGCAGCAGGCAGAGGTTGGAATTGCGCACGATGGGCACGTGCGACCAGCCTTCCGCACGGCACGACCCCACCGACCGTTCCGCTCCGATGCGGTGGGCCAGTTCGCGGTTAAACTGATAGCCCACGAAGCGCCCTTCCTGCACGATGGGCCACCGCTGCGAGCGCACCGCGTCGTCGTCATAGCCGGTGGTGGCCAGCCCTCCGGGGATGGTGTTGTCGCACACCAGGTTCACCAGCGGCGAGCCGTACTGGAAGGAACCCAGCTTGTCTGTTGTGGCGAAACTGGTGCCGGCGAAATTGGCTTCCATGCCCAGCACCCGGTCGAGTTCCGAAGCGTGGCCCACGGACTCGTGGATCTGCAGGGCCACCTGGCTGCTTTCCAGGATCAGGGTGCGCTTGCCCGGCGGGCAGGCGGGCGCCGACAGCAGTTCGACGGCCTGTTCGCGGACCCGGGTGGCGTGCTCGGTGAGCTTCAGCCCCAGCACCAGTTCATACCCGGCGCTCAGGAACTGCCCCCCGAAGGAGCTGGGGTAGCTGCGCACCTGCACGTCGTCCCCTTCCACCGCGGTGGCGGCCATGCCCGCCCCGGAGCGCAGGGTGGTCTGGTCAATCAGGCTGCCTTCGGAGGTGGCCATCCATTGCCGCTTGCGCTGGAAGGACATGGAGGCGACGGCCGCGGCGATCAGCGACGAGCGGCGCAGTTCCTCGTCCAGCGCGTGCAGCAATGCCATCTTGGCCGACAGCGGCACGGTGAAGGGGTCAATGACGCAGGGGGTGATCCAGGTGTCGCGCCAGGCCGGTTCGGGCGCCAGGCGCACGTCCTCTCGCTTCAGAGTGGCGCTGGCCCGGGCCAGGCGCACCGCCAGCCCCGCCACCCGCTCAATCTCCTCATTGTTGACTCGCGCCGAAGAAGCGAATCCCCAGGCGCCGTCCACCAGCACCCGCACGCCGAAGCCCAGGTCTTCCGCCAGGTCCATTTCTGAAACGCGGCCGTTGCGCACGGACAGGTTCTCCCGGAGGGTTTCCACGATGCGGATGTCGGCGTAGGAAGCCCCCTGGCGCACGGCGGCGTCCACGGCGTTCAGAGCGAAATTTTTCATAACAGGTCCATCAAAGGGGATGGCACAGGATATAAGCAATTGCGTGAACCGAGGGCTATCAATGCTTTGCCCGGAACCACCGGGTGGCAGTTCCGGGCGGGGTTTTTGCGATTAAAATTCGCTGACACTGGTAAAATGGAAGCGGGAGATCTTCAGGGCCGGAGCCACGAAGCTGCCCCCGAAGAAGGCCTCCGAGGTGACCTGGTCCCGGGAGATCATCTCGATCCGGTTGAACGCGGCCACGGCGCTGTCGGTGAAGCGCAGGTTCAGCAGGGGGCGAGTTACCCGGCCCTCTTCGATCAGGAAGGTGCCGTCCCGGGTCATGCCGGTCAGGATCAGCTTGATGGGATCCTGGACATTGGTATAGTGGAAATGGGTGACCAGGATGCCGCGGGGAGTGGCGGCGATCATCTCCTCCAGGGTGGCTTCGCCCGGCTCCAGGATGAGGTTCAGGGGCAGCGGTCCGACGGTGTTGGGCTGGGGCAGGGAGTGGCCGGTGGAGCGGATTCCGGCGCGGGCGGCGGTCAGGCGGTCATGGGCCACTCCCCGGGCGAGGCCTTCCTTGACCAGGATCAGCCGCTGGCGGGGAGACCCTTCGTAATCGAAGGGGAGTCCGGGGTTGTGGGCGCTGTAGGCGTCGTCCACGATGGTGACGTTGTCCCCCATGACCTTCTGCCCCAGCTTGCCGGACATGAAACTGCGGCCTTCCAGGTAATTCAGGCCACCGAAGCTTTCCCAGGCCATGAACATGAGGAAATCGCACACTGCGGCGGGTTCCAGCACCACGGCGTATTCGCCCGGTTCGATGGCGCCGGGATGGCGGGCGGCCAGGGCCTTTTCGATGGCGGTCTCGATCACCCGGGCCTCGTTGACCAGGGCCACGTCGCGGTGGACCTCTTCGGCCCAGCCGGAAGCCCCGTCGGCCTCCACCGTGGCGGAGAAGACGGCGCGGGTTTCCCGGTGATAGCCGAACAGCCCCCGGGAATTGCCCAGGGCCATGGTTCCCGAGGCGGTGTTGAAGATGCCCGCGGCGGTGGCGCCGTACTTTTCTCCTTCGCGCACCAGCCGCGAGATGGCGTTGGCCCGTTCTTCCGGGCCGTACGCGGCGGTTAAGGGAAACCAGGCGGCGGTGCCGGAGAAGGTGAAGGGGGGGGGCAGGGGCAGGAGAGAGGGATCTTCCTTCTGCTGGGAAGCCACCAGCTTGGCGGTGGCCACCACCCGCTTCAGGGAGTCCTCATCGAGGCGATCGGTGCTGGCCCGGCCCAGACGGCGGCCCAGGTGCACCTTGACGGTCAGGCGGTCCGTGCTGCGGGCTACATTCTGGGTGATGACATTGCCGGAAAAACGAGTCAGGTCGTCCTGGCTGGTGGAAAGCAGCACTTCCGTCTCGTCGGCGTCGGAGAGGGATAGTACACGGTGAATGATCTCTTCAGCCCGGTTGCGATCCATGAATAGCCTCCACTAACGCGATAAACGCGCGACGGTCAGAAAATGGCGGAGAGGGCGTACGCGGCGGTCAGCAGCAGGCCGGTCATCAGGTGGATGCCCACAGTGGCGGCGTTGGCCGGCACCAGCTTCCCGGCTTCCGCATAGTGCGCCCGGGCGACCTTTACCGCCTTCCAGGCCTGGGGCAGAGTCAGCAGGGCGATCAGCGCCCAGGGAGTCAAGATTCGGGCGGCCACCCCCAGGGCGATGGACAGGTAGGTGGCGGCCAGGATGGCGATGTACCCGGAAACGGCGCGTTGGCGGCCCATGCGCACCACCAGGTGGCGCTTGCCCGTATCGCGGTCGGCCACGTAGTCGGGGAATTCGTTGATGTACAGCACCCCGGCGATCAACAGGGTGACCGGCAGGGAGGCCACCACCACGTCCGCGCTGAAGGTTTGTGCCTGGACGTAGTACGCCCCCAGCATCATCAGGGTGCCGAAGCAAAGCCCCACCACCAGTTCGCCGAAACCGCGGGCGGCGAAGTTGAAGGGCGGCAGGGTGTAAAAGATGCCGCAGATGGTGCCGGCCAGCCCCAGCCAGAAGATGGGCATGCCCCGCAGGGCCACGATGAGCAATCCCAGCACCGTGCTGGCGGCGAAGAACAGCAAGCCGCCGGTCAGCGCTTCCCGGGGCGTCAGGTTACCCTTCTGGAGGGCCCGGCTGCCGCCGGTGAAGGGGCGCTGGAATTCCTGGTTAATGACGTCGCAGCGGCTGCGGTTATCGGCGTAGTCGTTCACCACATTGGTGCCGGCGTGCATGAAAATGCCGGCGACCAGGGCCAGCAGGAAGTATCCGACCTGGAGGGGATAACCGTCCTGCCAGGCCATGACCGAGGCCAGCAACACCGGGACCAGGACCGCCGTAAAGAAGGGCGCCCGGACCGCCTCCACCCAAATCAGGATCTTTTCCCGCAGGGGGGCTTGGGAGAACCGGGAAGGGGTATTCATGGAAAAATCCTCCAAACGAGCGTGGTGAGGACGTATATTATACGATGCTATGGCCGAAAATCACTTGACTTTGCCGCCCAAAGAGGTTATTTTGCTTGTGGTATCACGGGAGTCAGTCATGAATTCAGAAAATCGCATCACCAAGGATACGACGCTGTCGGAAGCCATGCAGCGCTTCCCGAGCACGGAGGCGGTATTCATCCAGTACGGATTGCACTGCGTGGGGTGCGCTGTGGCCACCCTGGAGACGGTGGAAGATGCCGCCGCCGCTCACGGAAAGGACCTGGGCCGGCTGTTGGAGGATTTGAACCGGGCGGCCGGCCAGACCGGATGAACCCGCCGCCGGTCTTCCATCCTGTTGGGAAAAAGATCAGCCTCCGGGCTGATCTTTTCGTTGGCGGGAGTGCGGTCCGGCTTCCGGATCAGAGCCTATCCGGATAACTACGCCTCGTCGGGTCGCCCGTTCCCGATCCAGCCGGCTTCCAATCAGAGAATTTTATTCGGACAGGCTCTCAATCGCTTAAGCCCCGCTGCAGGGATTGCCACAGGGCCTGGCCGGAAGCGCGCCCGAGGAACTGTTCCATCACCAGTCCCATGAGCACGTGGGGGCGGTTTTCCGGGCGGCGCACCTTCAGTCCGCTGTGGCGCTGGATCAGGGCGCGGATTTCGGCGTCCAGGCGGTCCGGCGGCAGGGGGGCGAGGTTTTGGGCGGCCAGGAAATCTTCCGGATCCTCCTCGGGGTTGTCGGCCAGGTAGGCCAGGACCAGGGGCAGGGACTCCCGGAACAGCCGGTGGTCGGCCGCCAGGCGCAGCACGGCAATCCATTGTTCTTCGCCCACCGCTTCCATGCGGATGCCGCGCCGCTGCAGGTGCCGCGACAGTTCCAGGAAGGCCCAGGCGGCCAGGCGGGGGGAGGCGTCGGTGGCGGCCAGAGCCCGGTCGAAGGTGGCGCGGCGGGGATGGGTGATCAACCGGCGGGCCGGATCCGGGGCCAGGCCCAGGCTCTCGTACTGCTCCTGCAGCACCCAGGGAGGCTGGGGCAGGATTTCGCGGATCCGTTCCACCCGGGCCGGGTCTATCGGGCAGGGGGGGGAATCAGTGTCGGGGTACATGCGGTCCGGTCCCGGCAGGATGCGCTCGAAATCGGTGCAGCCTTCACTGCGGGCCTGGCGCGTCTCGTGGGGCACGCCGTCGAAGGCCTCCTCCACCCGGAGGATGATTTCCTGGGCGGCGGTCTGAACGTCGGCGGGAGGCCCCCAAATGAGCACGCCGGTGTCGCGCGGATCCAGGCGCATGGCCTTGGCCATCAAGGCGAGGTCGGCCGGTTCCAGGCCCGCCACGGAACGGTCTTCGGTGTGCAGCAGGTTGGGGAGTTGATCCAGGCAGGCGATGACCCGGATGCGCTCGGAAAGTTCATGGGAAAAGGTCAGCCCCGGCTGGGTGGTCATGGTCAGCAGACCGTTGACTCCGCGCAGCGCCACCCCCTTCAGGCAGGCTCCCTTTTCCATGGCTTTTTTGATCAGCCGGTGCCGGATTCTCCGGGCTGCCAGGGAAAGATCGAATATTTCGCCGTGAAAATCCGACCTTTCCGCAAACTTTTCGTGCAGAAAATCACGTATCTTCAGAAGATTGTATTGCCGGAAGGCTTCGTTGCGCACCAGGGCCGGGAACAGGGGGATGCGCGGCACGCCCTTGATTTCCACCCGGCGGCCCCCGGCGATGGAGACGTTGACGTCCTGGCGCACCGAACCCAGGCCCCGCCGCACTTTGCCGGTGGAACGCAGCAGGTCGCCGATGATGCGGCCCACCTCGGCCACCTCTTCGGGGGTACGCATGTCGGGCCCGGTGACCACCTCGATCAGGGGCATGGACAGGCGGTCGGTGCGGAAAGTGACGGTGTGGCCGATATCGCTGACTTCCCGGCAGGCATCCTCTTCCAGGCCCAACTGGATGATCTGGATGCGGCGGTCCCGGTAGGGAATCCAGCCGTCCACCCCGATGATGGCGGTGCGCTGGAAGCCGGCGGGAATGGAGCCGTCCAGGTACTGCTTGCGGGCCACATGGACCTCGCCCACGATCTTGCAGTTCAGCAGCAGCGAAATTTCGATGGCGATATCCACCGCTTCCTGGTTGATGGGGAAGGGCGGCGTGTCATCCATCTCGTAGGTGCAGACGCTGTTGCGGTCCAGCAGGTAGATGATCTCCTTGCGGGTTTTGAATTCCATCAGCGCCGTACCATCGTATTCGCCCAGTTCGGAAAGCGTGGGGCGCATGTGGCGCAGCACTTCCGCATCATGGCGCTGGGAGTAGGCGCCCGCCGGACAGCGGCAGAACAGCTTCTTGGAGGTCAGAATCTGGTGGTGTATCTCCAACCCGGATTTCAGTTGGAAGGCGGTGGGGTCGAAGCTGGGTTCCAAAGTCGGTCTCGAGGTTTATACAGGTTTTTCTGCGATAACCTTAAAAGATAAACACTGCCGAAGCGGAAAGCAAGGGAAATCTGGACAGGAAAACGAACCTGGCAGCCTTTCGGAAATTTGACTGTTGATACATTTTTCATGCAGAGCCCGCCACAATTTCCCTTGACAAGTTCCCGGATTTTGTTTAAATTTTGTTCATCCGGAAGGGCGGGTCGAGACGAAGGCAGGAACAGGGCGGCGTTTCATGGGCGTCTCCCGGCGAGAAGCGAATTTGAATCCCGGCCATTTTCAGGTACTATCGGGCATTGCGGGTATGCGAAATCTTGAAATAACATCTCATCTCCTGCTGATATTACTAACTCTGTTCGGAGTTCAGTTACTCCTGGGTAAAAAGGCGTCGTTTCCCTACGGCGTCATCATGGGCCTGTCGCCGGTGGCCATCGGAGTTGTGGTGCTCTTTTCCGAAGTGGTGCAGGGTGCGGTCCTGATGGCACTGTTGAGCACGGCGCACCGCATCCGCTGGCTCAGCCGCCTGCGGCAGAGATTGATTGTGGACGAGGAGAGACTGAAGCAATCCCGGTGGTGGCGCCGGTTCCACAACATGAAGCGGCTGAGCATCGTGGTGGTGGTGTCCACCCCCCTGGCCGGCGGCATCTGGACCGGCACCATCCTGTGGCACCTGTTCGGCCTGAAGAAGCTGGACGCCGTGGTCCTGCTGGGGATCGGGTCGGTGATCGGCTGTGCCATCTTCGTGCTCAGTTTCATCGGAATCGTCAACTGGATTTCCTGATGTCCGACAGCCCCAACGGGATTCTCCCCGTCCGTTTTGAGCGTTGGTTCGAAGGGCTGCTGCAACCGGCGGTCCGGTCTTTTTCCCGCTGGGGCATAACCCCCAACACCCTGACGCTGGCCAGCCTGGTTTTTGCGCTGGCAGCGGGGATACTCCTCGCCTTCAGTCTGCCATTGTGGGCCCTGATCCCGGTCATCATCATGGGATTGTGCGACATCCTGGATGGCCAGGTGGCCCGCCATAATCATACAGCCTCACAGTTCGGAGCCATTCTCGATTCGTCACTCGACCGCTACACCGAGTTTCTGATCCTGGCAGGATTGGGCGTTCACTACTTCGCTGCCGGCGAACCGTGGTGGATCCTGGTCACCGCGCTGGCCCTGGTGGGATCCTTCGAGATCAGCTACATCAAGGCGCGCGCAGAAGGCGCCGGCCAACGCTGCCCCGTCGGTCTGCTGCAACGCTCCGAGCGCCTGGTGCTGCTGGGTCTGGCTCTGCTCCTGGGCGGTTGGGCGTTGAAAGCCGTTCTGGCCCTCATGGCCGTAATGGCCCATTATACCGCCCTGCAGCGCCTGCTCTATTTGCGGAAAATATCTTGACGGTCCACCGCGGCGATCTTCGCCGCGCAGCAGGCAATCTCCGGTATCACCCGAACATGCCGCCTCTATGCTTCCGGCATGACCCCATTGAAAAGGAGGATTACGCCGTGGAAAAAATTCGTATCGCTATTGCGGGTATCGGCAACTGCGCCAGCTCTTTGATTCAGGGTATTGAATATTACCGGAATAAAGATAGTGCGCAAGCCACCGGTTTAATGCATTGTGAAATCGGAGGGTACAAGCCTTCCGATATCGAGGTCGTCGCCGCGTTCGACATAGATCAGCGCAAGGTGGGGAAAGACGTGTCCGAAGCCATCTTCGCGCCCCCCAACTGCACCGCCCGCTTCTGCCCCGATCTCCCTCGGAAGAACGTTCCTGTGACCATGGGCCGGATCCTGGACGGGTTTTCCGAACACATGAGGGAGTATGATCCCCGCCGCAGCTTCGTACCCAGCACCCAGCGCGAATCCACCAGGGATGACGTGGTGCGGGTACTGAAGGATTCCGGCGCTCAGATCCTGATGAATTACCTGCCCGTGGGGTCGGAGGAAGCGGCGCAGTTTTACGCCGAATGCGCACTGGGCGCCGGGACCGCCTTCATCAACAATATTCCCGTCTTCATCGCCTCCAATCCCAAGTGGGATGCGCGTTTCCGAGAACGGGGCCTGCCCCTCATCGGCGACGATATCAAATCCCAGCTCGGCGCCACCATTATCCACCGCACCCTGGCCGATTTGTTCAAAAAGCGCGGCGTGAAGTTCGAGCGGACCTACCAGTTGAATACCGGCGGCAACACCGATTTCCTGAACATGCTGAACCGCAACCGCCTGGCCTCCAAGCGGCGCTCCAAGACCGAAGCGGTGCAGTCGGTCCTGTCCACCCGTCTGGACGATGATAACATCCACATTGGGCCCAGCGACTATATCCCCTGGCAGAACGACAATAAGGTCTGTTTCCTGCGCATCGAGGGCAAGCTGTTCGGCGACGTCCCCATGCACCTGGAATTACGCCTTTCGGTGGAGGATTCCCCCAATTCCGCCGGGGTGGGCATTGACGCCATCCGCTGCTGCAAACTGGCCCTGGAACGAGGCATCGGCGGGGTGCTGTATTCGCCCTCCTCATATTTCATGAAG
>QZKQ01000140.1 GCA_003599535.1 Candidatus Zixiibacteriota bacterium
ACCGCCGGCGCTCTTCCTCCAGGATCGCCTGGAAGGCCGGATCATCCCGGGAAACGGTGGGCAGTTCCGGATCGTCCATGGAGATCCGGCGAATCCTCCGGGCGCGCCGCAGATTGAGAAAAACGATGGCGACGGTCAGCACGATGACGCCGGCCAGCGCCAGCAGCAGGCCTCCCGGCAGCCCTCCCGCGCGGAAATCACCGGCGACCCCGGCCAGGGAATCGTCGGGCTCCGGCTCCGTCAGGTCCACTTTCGTGGTTTCCGTGCCGGGCGTTTCCGGCGGAGTGAGCGCAGGTACCAGAGCGCTGTCCAGCGGATCGGGCCGCAGGGCGGTGGTGTCCACCGGATCGTCCAGGCCGGCCAGCGTTCCGGGCGGCGGTTCCGCCGGGGCATCGTCCACCCGGCGGTACACGTCAATCACCACCCGGGCGGGATCGGCCAAATCGAAGTGGCGCAGGTAAAACGGCTCCGGCACGGCCAGCCGGAAGGTAGTCTCCTCCGCACCCGTGCGCTGGTCTATGGCGCGCACCAAGCCCCCCAGGTCGTTCCGGGCGCCGGCCAGGACCGCCGCGGGAACCTCCAGGGTGGGGAAACGGAGAGAAACGGTCGAATCGTCGGATTGGACCTGGTAGGATACCGCCTTGTCCAGTTCGAATACCAGGCGGGTTTTCTGGTCCCCGAAGCCCAGGCGGATGGCTCGGAGCGCCGCCCCCTGTACCGTCGGCGCCAGGATTGCCACCAGAGCCAGGCCAAACAGCATCCGGCGGATCGGCATGGTGAAGCAAGTCGGTCGTCCTGTCATATGCACCCCCATGGAAGCAACCGTTGTACGGAGGGAATATACACCAAATTTTGGCCAAAAGCAAGACAAAAACACGCCCATCCATGAGGTACCGCCTGGATTTTACCCCCCTTTCCCTTGACTTCACGGCAAAAATGTCCTACATTGTGGGGCGAGACGGAGCGGGAGGCGGCCCCGGCGGCACGATTTTCGTTTAAACGTGTTCAACCTGAGTGCAGTTTCACCATGAATGTATTTGAAAAACTGCTCCCCCGCCTGCAAGGCAAGCGGCTGGACCCGGAACGCCTGCCCGGGCTGCCCCTGGAGGGAATCCGGCTTCGGGTGCGGCCGTTCCGCCGCGAAGACGAGGAGCGGCGCCAGCAGTGGGCCAAGTACTCCGAACCGTATTTCACCAAGTACAATTTCACCCCGCACAGCCGGGAAGTGAACGAAATCAGCTTCCTGCGCCTGCGGGACCGGCTGCGCCTGAGCGTGGATGACAGTTCCGGGCAGTTGGTTGGGTACGTCTCCTTAAAGCCGGTCAAGAATGACCCGGATTGCGCCGAACTGGGCATCTGCTTCGCCGCCGACCAGGTGGACAAGGGGTACGGCCGGGAAACCATGGAACTGGTCATGGACTGGGCGGTGCACGCCCTGGATCTACGCCGCCTGGTGCTCGACGTGGACGCCGTCAACCGGCGGGCCATCCGGCTGTACGAGCAGGTCGGTTTCCGCAAAGTGACCGAAATGTGGAAGGCGGAAGATACTCCCGCACTGGTCACGCAATTCCGCGGCCGGACTCCTTCCCCCGGGTTCCGCTGGAAGAAAAGCCAACTGCAAGTCTTAACCTGGGTGATGGAATGGACCCCCGATCTCGAATCCGGTTTTTAGGCCTGGCTGTCCTGTTGCTGGGGATTTTTTCCGGTTGCGTGGAACACCGTTACCTGTACCGCTTCAACCTGGACGGGAGCGCCGAACTGACCTATACGGCCCGGGGCGACAGCGCCGATATCCACGATCCCGCCTACAGCCTGCCCGAAGCGCCCTTTTACGCTATCAACACCTGGACGGAACTGGACACCGCCGGAAATCCGGTCTACAACTACGAGGCCAAGGCGCGCTTCAGCCCCGATTCTCTGCCCTCCAATCCGGGACTGCGGGAAGCCGCCGGCGTGAGCCCCAGTATACTCCTGCAGCATCCCACCACGATGCGGCCCATCCATCTGTATTTCCTGAGCATATTCCGCTATGAGCAGACGTTTGAAAGCCGTCGCCGTACTACTTTGGAAGGGGATCGCTGGGACTACATTCCAGCGGAGTGCAAGGTCCTGGAGAGCGGGAAGGATTCGCTGCTCTCGGCCGAGGAACGGGAGGCCCTGGAGCAGAAGTACGCCGCCGGACTGCTCGCCTGGAACGCCGGACGCTACAAGCTCCGCTTCCGCGAAATCCTGGATACCACCCTGGCCCGCCATCCCGACAAGATGCCGTCCCGGGAGCGGTTGGAAGGGGCCATCCAGCAGCTTGAAGCCATGCTGGATTCCTACTATGCCGCTCTGCCCGTGGTGGAACTGGACCTGGTGAAGCTGGAATGGTGGGATGCCCTGGAGCCGGAGGTGCACCGTATCCTGCTGGAAAATCTGAACCAGATCGGCGATACCAGCTTGCAGGTCGCCGCCCTGCAGGTGTCCGATATGCTTGAATTGCGCCGCCAGGTGGACGAGGATCTGGTGGATGAATCCTTCACGGTACAGGTAGACCTGCCCGGCCGGGTCCTCCGTTCCAATACCAATACTATGGAGAAAGGCGTGTTGCAGTGGCGCATCCTGGGCCAGGACTTCGAGGATCAGGACGTGGTGCTGGCGGCTTCCAGCTTGTACCTGTACCCCGCCCGCATCTTCGGCGCGTTCGTGCTGATTGCCGCGTTGATTATCGGCCTGAAGGCGCGCCGCCGCACCGAAGAGACCGCGAACCTGCCCCCTCCGCCCCCCACCGGTCCGGGGCACCGGGGCTAAGCTTGAGATAGACGGGAACGATTGATGCAGCAGCAGGATACCCTGACGGCGCAGCAGCCGAGGGAATTAAAGGAACTTCTGGAACTGGCCACCGAAGGCGCCCGGCGAGGCGCCGAGATCCTGCGGACCCACTTCCGCCAGGTGACCATGTCCCACGCGGACGTCAAGGGGGTCAGCGATTACGTCTCCCTGGTGGATCGCGACAGTGAGACCGCCATCCGGGATTTTCTGATCCGGGAACTGCCGGGATCGGTGTTTCTGGGCGAAGAGATGGGCCAGGCGAATCACGGCGGGGAGTACCGTTGGATCGTGGATCCCCTGGACGGCACCACCAACTACCTGCAGGGATTCCCGGTGTTCGCCGTGTCCGTGGGGCTGGAGAAGGCGGTGGCGGACCACCGGTGGGGGGATATCGTAGTGGGGGCGGTCATCCACCCCCTGACGGAGGAAATCTGGACGGCGGTGCGGGGCCAGGGCGCCTGGAAGGACGGCCGGCCCATCCACGTGGGGCACAAGGATAAGCTGGCCCAGGCCATGCTGGGCACCGGCTTCCCCTACCGGGCCAAGGATCTATTCCGCATTTACCTGGACAGCCTGGAGGCCTTCTCCCTGCGCTGCTCGGGCATTCGCCGTCCCGGAGCCGCCGCGCTGGACCTTTGCTGGACCGCCGACGGCACCTTCGACGGCTTCTGGGAGCACAACCTGTCGCCCTGGGACATCGCCGCCGGTTCCCTGATAATAGAAGAAGCCGGTGGGATATTCACCGACTTCCACGGGGAGAGAAATTTCTTCGACAGCGGCAACGTGGTCGGGGCCAACCCGCCCCTGCACCCGCAGATGCTGGAGATCATCCAGGACGCATTTGGGAGAGCCCCGGCTTAACCGTTCGGGGGAGGTTCCAATTTCTGCGGCGTGTCGTTGGACCGCCGCGGCTCTTCGTCCTCGCCGCGCAGCCCGCGCTTGAATTCGCGCATGCCGGTGCCCAAGCCCTTCATCAATTCCGGGATCTTGCGCCCGCCGAACAGCAGCAGCACGGCCAGGACGATGACGATGATTTCCCAGTGACCTAAACCCACGGTGACCTCCCTGATGACGATGATAATCTACTATCTTTTAACCGTGGAAGCAAGAAAAATATCCCGGAAAGCGCAGTCTTAACGGGCCGCGAACATGGGGCGGGAATCGCAGGATTCCCGCTTTTGTTTTTCCGGTGAGACAGGTCCGCTTCTGCAGGCTCGCCCTGACGCCGCACGATGCGCCAGCCTACTTACCCTTTTCCCGGATCAGTTCCAGCACCTGCTTCATGTCCGCCGGCAGGTCGCTTTCGAAGCGCAGGTACTGTCCGGTGGCGGGGTGTTGGAACCCCAGCACACCGGCGTGCAGCGCCTGGCGCGGGAGGGCTTCCAGCACCCGGGCGACGAAGGCGCGCTGCGCCGTGGTCAACGCCCCCAGGCGGCGGTTGCGCCCGCCGTACTGGGAATCGCCGAACACCGGGTGATTGACGTGCTGCATATGAATGCGGATCTGGTGCGTCCGGCCGGTCTCCAACTGCAACTCGAGCAGGGAAAACAGCTCGAACGTTTCAACTGTGCGGTAGCGGGTGGCCGCTTCCTTGCCGCCGCTCACCACTCCGAAGAGCTTGCGGTCGCGGGGGGACCGGCCCAGCGGGGCCTCGATGCGCCCTTCCGGCGGGTGCAGGCGGCCCCAGACCAGGGCGCGGTAGGTGCGCTCGGCGGTCTTTTCCTTGAATTGCCGGGCCAGGACGGCCAGGGCTCTCTCATGCTTGGCCACCACCAGCAGCCCGGAAGTATCCTTGTCCAGCCGGTGCACCAGGCCGGGGCGCACCGTTCCGCCGATGTCCCCCAGGTCGCGGCAGTGATGCAGCAGGGCGTTGACCAGGGTCCCCGACGGGTGCCCGTGCGCCGGGTGCACGACCAGCCCCGGCGGCTTGTTGATGACGATCAGGTGTTCGTCCTCGAAGAAGATTTCCAGCGGGATATCTTCCGCCGTCATGGGCGACGGTTCCGGACCGGGGATGCGGATAACCACCTCTTCGCCATACTTCGCCGGGTGGGACGGCTTCACCGGCGCCTCGCCGATGGTGATCAGCCCCGCCTCCATCAGCGCCTGCAGGCGGGTGCGGGAGATGCCTCCCACCTGCCTGGCCAGGTAGCGGTCCAGGCGCACACCGGGCTCGTGGGTGTTGATTATCAGGCGCAATTCGTGGAATTCGGCAGGCATGGCGAAGTGGCGTAGAGAACTGGGGAAAATTCCGTTTTCCATAGCGGTCATCCCTGGCGGCGGGTGGTAGAGGTCATCGCTTCGGGATGGTGCACAGGAAGGTCAGAGGGGATTCCTCCGCCGCGACGAACTGGTGCACTTCGCCCGGCGGCACGAAGGCCGAATCCCCCGGGCTTAGGGGCAGGTCGCCCTTCTCACCGCGCAGGACGCCCAGGCCTTCCAGCACGAAGACCACGTGTTCCCAGGGATGGCTGTGGTAGGGGGTGTGCCCCTGGGCATCCAGCTCGATGCGCCGCATGACGAAGTTGGGCGCTCCCTCGTCCGGGCCGATCAGCACGGCCATGCGGACGTTGGCCGCCCCTTCATCATGGACCGGCTGCGGCCGGACGTCCCGGGCTTCTTTGACCAGCATCTTGCTCTCCCGTGCTATTCCGTAACCTCGCCGGCCCCGCCGGCGTCCGGTTCCGCCGGCCGGTATTGGGCGGCCAGCTTGACATAGTCCCGGGCCGACTGGCGGATGCCTTCGATCTCCTCATCGGTCAGTTTGCGCTTCACCTGCGCCGGGTTGCCCGCCACCAGGTGCCCGGCAGGGACCCGAAAGCCCGGCCGCACCACGGATCCGGCGGCCACCAGGCTGTGCTTTTCCACCACCGCCCCGTCCAGAATCACCGCACCCATGCCGATCAGGCATTCGTCCTCCACCGTGCAGGCGTGCACGATGGCTCCGTGCCCCACGGTCACCCGCGCGCCCACCAGGCAGGGATTCTGGTGCGTGACGTGGAGCACCGCCCCGTCCTGAATGTTGGTGTCTTCGCCCACTTCCACGCGCCGCAGGTCGCCGCGCAGCGCCGCCTGGTACCAGACTGATACCCGGTCGCCCAGCCGGACTTCACCGATGACCATGGCCCCCGGCGCCAGGAACACGTCGTGGCCGGGTTGCGGTCTTTTCCCCTGAAATTCGATCAGCATATCTTTTTTGTACCCAGGGTGGTGATCCGTGGAATCTGGTCGAAGGGAAGGATGGGTTCGTCCACGGTATCCCGGTTCCATTTCCATAACTTTCTGCCCCGCATTTGCCGCACCTTGAAGCGCCAGGCGGACAGCGAATACTTGACATGATCCAACGTGTCCTGTTCCCCGAACGCCGTGCCGGTCAGGCGGAAGGTGCGGGGGTGCACCAGGTTGTGCCCCTCCATCATATACAGGACGCACTCGTAGCCCACCCCGCGAGCGATCACGTCGGTGGCGTCGCAGCCGGACCGCGGATAGCTGCCATTGGGATAGCAGAGCACCCGGCAGGGCTGCCCGGTTTCCGCCTGAATCACATGGCGCGAGGTGTCCATTTCCAGGTACACCGTGGCCGCATCCTGTTGGGCGCAGATCACGTGCCGGTGGGTGTGCGATCCGATGGCGATGCCCGCCTGGGCCATCTCCCGCACCTGGTTCCAGTCCAGGCAGGTCTCGTGCTCCCCCAGCCGGGGGATACCGGCCGGATCGTCCCACCCTAACTGCGCCAGTACCTGGGCGAGACGCGCCTCCAGTACCGGCTCGGGTTGCCATTTCAGGTGCTTGCGCAGTAACACAGCCGCTTCCAGGCGCTGTTCCGGAGTCTCCAGCGGCAGGATCAATCCCTCTTCCTCGAACCGGACGGAGCATTCGCGCCGGTCGGTGTGCTTCAGAGCCGCGTCCAATACATCCACCCAGAAGCGGCAGGAGGTTCCGACCATGGCCGTAGGCACCAGCATATCCGCGGGAATGCCCAGCTCTTTCAGCAGGGGGAAAGCGACGTGATAATTGCCCGCGTAACCGTCATGGAAGGCCACGAACGCGGTGCGCGCGGGCAGGTTGCCCTCCCGGCACCGGCGCAGGATTTCGGCGATGGTCATCACCCGAAAGTGGCGCGCCAGCCAAGTCAACTGGACCCGCAGCTTGCCGGCGCTGATGTGTTTGCCGTACACGTTGTCCAGCCCCGATTGCGGCTCGGCGGTGCTGCCGTGGTAGGTGACCCCGAAGACCAGCGTCCGCTTGTCCGCATATGCGGAGGAATCACGGAACATCCTTGGCTCCCTGTACCGTCGTGGATTCCAGTGTCAGGCGCACCAGCGCTCCCCGGCCGGAAGGCGAAGCGGCGACTTCCAGCCGGCCGCCATGGCCCGTTTCGACGATGTGGCGGGCCAGCGGCAGGCCCATGCCCCGCCCTCCCATCCTGGTGGTAAACCCGGGTTCGAATATCTGTCCCCCGGCTTCCGGAGGCAGTCCCCGGCCGGTGTCCTCGATCTCCAGGATGGCCTTGCCGTCTGCCGTTGCGGTGCGCAGGGTGATGGTCTGCCCGTCGCCGTCCAACGCGTCAATGGCATTGCGGACCAGGCCTTCCACGGCCCATGCCAGCAGTTCGCGGTGCGCCCGCGCCGGCGCCGCGGCGAGGGATTCCACCCGGATTTCGATGCCGGAGGCAGCCAGCGAGGGCAGCTTGCGCACGTAGTAATCCCGCGCCTCCCGGGCGACCTCCCCCAGATCCACCGCCTCAAAACGGCCGGGGGAGGCGATCTGCCCCAGGCGTTCGCCGATCACCCGCAGGCGCTCCACGTCGCGACCCATCTCCTCCACGGCCGAAGTCTTGTCCTGCAGGTGCGGCAGGAGATCCACCCAGCCCATGAGGGCGGACAGGGGGGTGCCCATCTGGTGCGCCAGGTCGCGGGTGACGCCGGTCCAGAAGCGGTTTTCCCGTTCGTCCGGATTCCTGCCGGTGCGGCATATCCGCCAGGTGATAAGGGCGGCCAGGGCTGCGGCCAGCAGGGCGACGAGTCCGGTGACGATCATAGCTGGTAACGTAGATACGTTGGGTTGCAGGCCGGATTTGGCGGCCTCAACCATTTTATTGAATGACTGGCCGTTTCCGCGCTACCGCCAGGATGCCGCCGCCGCGGTCGTTATGCGCCGCCATGTCCAGGTGCATGAAGACCCAGGCCACCGGATAGGCGGCCAGAAAATAGAGCCCCACCAGAGGCGCCAGCCAGATCCGCTTCGCCAGCCAGCTCATGGGGCCGCGCTGCAGCAGCTTCCAGGCGACGTTGCCGGCCGGGCCGTAGGTGATGTCGAACCGCTCCAGCTCCAGGCCCGCCTGGTTCAGCTTTTCCTGCAGATCCTGCCGCGAATAGCCCGGCCGCACGTGCTCGCCGACGAAGACCTGGGAGGCGCTTTCCGGCGTTCCCGGCCAGTAGGGGGTAGTCAGGACGAACAGGCCGCCGGGTTTCAGCGACGCTCCGATGTTCCGGATCATGGCGCGGTCGTCCTCGATGTGTTCCAGCACGTCCACCGACAGGGCCAGGTCGAAGCGGCCGGCGAAGTCCATCTTCAGCAGGTCGCCGGCCTGGAAGGCGACTTTGGCGGCGCCCGCCCGGCTGGCAAAGCGGTTGCCGGAATCCACCAGGTCCTGCTTCACGTCCAGCCCCAGGATTTGCGCCCGGGGGAAGATCCGGCCCAGGCGGAAGCTGTACTGCCCGAAACCCGACCCGGCGTCCAGGATATGGACGGGAGTAAAGCCGCGGCGCTTCAGTCTCCGCATTTCCCGCCAGACGTAGCGCGAGCGCAGGAAGAGGCGGTCCAGGGCGGCGAAGAACAGCCTCCGCGCCAGGACGCTTTCCCCCAGAAAGCGCTGCATGCGGTCTTTTACCGGATCGTAGTCGAGCATGGTGCTTCTGTTATGTATCCAGGCCTTGCCGTGTTAGAGCCTATCCGGATAACTTCTTACCACTAATTATTTCCGCCGCGCTTTTTGCACCCAACTTCATTCGGGTGTCGAGGCAGGTGATCCGGATGGGCTCTTGCCCAGTCTCCTCGAAATTACCAACCCCCACACCAGCCCCCCCGCGATCAGGACCAGCGCGATCCACTTCAGCGTGTTGCCCAGGCCCTTGCTTTCCGGCACGAAGCGCATCTCCAGGCGGTGCGTGCCGGCCGGGATTTCCACCCCGCGCAGGAAGTAGTTGGTCTTCAGGATGGGGACTTCCTGCCCGTTCAGGGTGGCGGTCCAACCGGACGGGTAGTAAACCTCCGACAGCGTCAGTAGTTGCCGGCCTGTGGTCTCCACCTCCAGGGCCAGATAATCGGGGCGTTTCTCGATCCACCGCACCTGGCCGGTGGCGTTCTCTTCCAGCGGAGCCGACAGCGGCGCTTCCAGGGCCGCGGTGGTGGCGAAGTCGAACTCTCCGCGATACAGCCGCAAGGCCTCCTGAGGCGAACCAACCTGCACCGCGCGGTTCACCAGGAAAGCGCGGGGGAACGCCTCGGCGAAGCGGTATACGTGCTCCTGCCGCCCGGCAAAGACCTCCTCGAAGCCCTCCTGGGCGAGGGGCCGGCTGCTGACCAGGTAACGGGTGTTCATCAGCCGCAGGAAATTGGGATTGCCGTAACCGATCGAATCCACCATCTCCTGGTAAAGCCGCATCTTGGCCCCGGTGTAGCCGATGATGGACTCGATCTGGTGGGGCATATACCAGTTGGGGTTGTGCACCGCGGTCTGCGGGTTCAGATCGGTGAAGGGGAAGATGCGGAACGGTTCCGACTGCCCCTGCAGGAAGCGCACCACGTCATTGGCCTGGAGGTAATTCTCCAACTGTTCCGGCGGCGTGGGATGGATCAGCCTGCGGTCGAAATGGTACAGTTCGGCGCCGGCCGCCAGCGCCACGGCCGCGATCAGCAGGGTGCGGGGCCAGCGCAGTTTCAGGACCGCCCAGGCGGAGCCGTAGAGCACCGCGGTCAACAGGATCAGCCGCAGCAGGTCGCCGGTGAAGAGGGCGAAGGAGGCGTCCGCGGCCGGCCCTTGCAGGTGCTCCCGCGCGCCGCTGATCCACCCGGTGAATACGCTCTTCAGCATCGGCGACAGGATCAGCAGCAGCAGGCAGACCCCGGCGATGACGCCGCCGGCCAGCAGGAACTTCTGCCCCAGGCGCTGAGCCCGGTCTTCGCGGCCGGCGGCCGCTTCCCACACCGCCTGCAGCCCCTTGCCCGCCAGGATCACCATGGGCAGAAGTACCAGGATCTGCAACAGCGAAGGGACGCGGAACTTGTTGAAGTAGGGCAGGAATTCGAACAGCGGCCAGTACAGCACCGGCAGGAACTTGCCCCAGGACGCGGCCCAGGCCAGCAGCGCCAGCACCAGCAGGAAGATGGTGACCCGGTTGCGCGTCAGCGCCAGCGCCCAGGGGGCGAACAGCAGCGCCACCCCGCCCCAGTAGTAGGGCATGTCGGTGAAGGGCATGAAGCCCCAATATTCCCGCCCGCCGAATCCGAAGAAGGAGGGGAAGATGTAGGTCAGCGTTTCCAGGGGATGGAAGGACCACTGGGTGGCGTAATCCCAACTGGCTCCGCCAGTGGCCCCTCCCCCGCGGATGGAGTACTGGCTGTACTCCTGCACCTGCAGGTAGAGCGGCGAAGAAACGAAGAATCCCAACAGCCCCGCGGCGGCCAGCAGTCCCGTGGCGCGCAGGTTGCGGCCCAGTTCCGCCTTGCCTCCGGCGATCAGCGAATAGACCGCGTAAAGCCCCATGATCATTGCGCCGTAGTAGGCGATCTGCACGTGCAGGGCCAGGAGCTGCAGGCCGAAGGTCAGGGCCAGCAGGGCGGCGCGGTCCAGGGTGGGCCGGTCGAACAGCCGCTTGGTGAAGAGCAGCACCCAGGGCAGGTAGGCCATGGTCATCAGCTTGGAGCCATGGCCCACGTCGGCGTACACCACCATGGGCGGATTGTAGGCGAACAGCAGCCCGCAAAGCGCCGCCAGCGCCCAATGGACCTTCAGCTCCCGCAGCACCAGGAACACCCCCAGCCCGGCCAGCAAGTAATGGAGGAACAACCAGGCATAGGAGCTGCCGAAGAAGATGAAGCCCAGCAGGTCCCCCAGGAAGAACCCGGGGTAGTAGTGGTTGGCGTAGGTCAGGCTGCCGACCAGGGGCATTCCGCCCAGGATGTAGGGGACCCAATCGGGCACTTGGCCCTGCTCGGCGAACTTCTCCCCCATGCGGGCGATGGGGGCCGCGGCCAGGTTGTCGCCGCCCATGACGAAGTTGTAGCCGTTCAGGATGATCTCGGGAAAGATCAGCAGGGCCAGGATCCAGACGGCCAGCAGCGCCAGGCCGACCTTGACGCCGGCAGGCAGCGATTCACCCGCCGAGGCAGCGGTCCGTGCCGGCGGTTTGGGCGCCTGCTTGGAACTGATAATCGGTTTACGAGCTTTGGACAAGGGTATCCTCGGGTGTAGAGGCGGTTCCCGCGGCGGGCGCCGGGGAGTGCGATTAGTATATTACTGGAATTTCTTGCCGGTTCAAAGGCGTTTTTGCACAAATTCTGCCGGTTGCACCACCCACAGGCGGCGGTAGAGTCGGCGGCCGCTCAGCAGGGACGACGTCCCCAACCGCCGGGCCGCCCCGGGATTGCGGTACAGCCAGCAATTCCAGAACCGGTTAAAGATCCGCGTCGAGATAAGGAGCACGACCAGGAAGTGCATCAAGGCGTTTTCCCCGGGGATCTCGCGCCAGCGGGCGCCGGTCTCGTTCAGCGCGCGGCGAATGGCCGCCGGTTCGGGCAGGCCCAGGGCCAGGTGTTCCTGCAACCAGGCGGGCAGGGGAACCCGCAGGGCCCGGTACAGGCGGCCCAGGAGCGCGTCCACCCGGCGGGCGCTCCGGCCGCAGGGGCAGGCCAGGAACAGCGCACCCCGCGTGACCCGCAGCATCTCGCGGATGGCTGCGGCGCGGGTTCCTTCCGGCAGGTGCTCCAGCATATCCGAACAGACCACGCCGTCGAAGGACCGGTCCTTCAGGGGAAGCTCGGTCGCCGAAGCGCGCAGCGCGGTCAGGGTGGCCGTGGGCGTTTCGCTGAAGTTGACGTCCACCCCCACCACCGGCTGGCGGACGAAGGCGGTGATACCTCGAAACCCGGACCCCACCTCCAGGAGGCGGCCCGCCGCCTCAAATTCCGGTTGGGCCAGGATGGCGCCGAAACGAATGGCCTGGTCCAGCATCAGCGGCCACCCCTCATGGCCCGGCTCACCGCCAATCCGCGCCGCACGATCCCGGCGGGCGTGATGGCCAGTTCCCGGTGCAGGAAAAACAAGGTGATAACCGCCAGCGACATCAGGGTGCCCAGTACCGTCAGGGCGCCCCCGGCGGCCCCCAGGCGAGGCATCAGCAGCACCGCCAGAATCCCGAAGATGGGAATCGAACTCCACATGGCGATGAGGATGGCACGGGGTTTGCCTATGCCATAGAGTACATTTTCGCTGATCATGTACAGCGGCTCGAAAAAGCTGGCCAGGGCGAACAGCCGCAGGATATTGGCGGCGTCGGGAAAGATGCCCCGGTAAACCAGCGCCACGATGGCGTCCGCCCCAATCAGCACCACCAGGTTGATGATCACCAGCAGGCCCAGGTAGCCGCCCATCACCTTTTCCACCAACTCCTTCAGCTTGGCGGTTTCGCGGCGGGCGAAGAGGTTGGAGCTGGTGGGGAACATCAGCAGGTTGATGGCCTGGGTGACGGCATTATAAAACCGGAAAAAGTTCTTGGCGGCGAAGTACAGCGCCACTTCCGATGCCCCCATGAACAACCCCAGAAGATGGTAATCCAACTGCGTGTAGACCAGGTCGCCGATGCCGATGCCCAGGGAATCCCGCCCGTAACGGGCGGTGCGGGCGCGAACTTCCGGGGAGGGCGAGGCCCACGAGGGGATTCGGCCGCGGATCAGCAGGGGGGCGGCCAGGGTGGACAGGACGCCGCCGGCCAGATTCAGGGCCAGTACCTGGTTGGCCGTGTCCAGGGTTCCCCTCGCCGCCAGCACCGCGAGGCCACCGGCGGCGGTCAGGAAATAGCAGGCGTCCAGGATAAACAGGCGGTTCATGTCCCGCCGGGCCACCAGCAGCGCCGCGGCCAGGTCGCGGGGAATGAACACCAGGGCGATGCCGGCCGCCCAGCGCATCCCCTGGTCCAGACCGGGCGCGTGAAACAGGTTGGGCGCCAGCGGTGCCAGGATCCACAACAGGGCCGCGCCCAGCGCCTGCGAAACCGTCCAGTACGTCACCCCCGCCGACCACACCCCCGCGGAAGCCGTGCCTTCCGCCTGGAATTTGATCAACGGGTACAGCGCGAAACTCTTGCCTACCAGGGACAGAATGAAGAAGGTGGCGATGGCCAGGGAATACACTCCCAGCTCGCTGTCCCGGGGCAGGTGAGTGTTGACCAGCAGGATGACCGCCCCCCCGTACACCAGGGGCAGAGTTTTGACCGCCATGGCCCCCAGGGCCGCGGCGCGATAGCGAAGGAGATGCAAGGGTGGTGGAATTTTAGGAATCGGAACTCAAGTATTATAAGAAAAAATGCCGATAAAAGCAAGCGAGAATCCTCACTTCCTTCCAGAGACGAGGGTTCCCCCCCGGATTCCCCTCTGTCGCCGCGGAGCCGTGACGGGTAGAATTTATGTGAAAAACGCTTGATTTGACCGTCTTGATATATTAGTTTTTGAATGCCAGCACCCTGAACCGGTCTGGAATGATTGCAATGCGCTCGTTCGCGGTGACAATTTAAATAGGAGAGAAGGCATCGGAAATTGCGCTTCAATTTTTGAAATGATGAAGAGAAAGGCCGGCCGGCGAGCGCCGGACGGTCCACAAAACGAAGCGAAACGCGTGCCGACTGGCACCCCCCAAGGAGGTCCGAGATGAAGCGCTCCATTCTTACTCTGATGTTGGGTCTGGCACTGCTGGCGCTTGCGACGGCGCCGCCGGCCAGTGCCCAGGATGATGCCTACGTATTTGATCCGGTGAGTTCCCAACTGGTTACCGGGCGAGTCAATTCCATGGTGGTGCAGGGTAACGTCGCCTACACCCTGGACGGCTATGGGATCAAAGCCTTCGACGTCACCACCCCCACCCTCCCGCAGTACCTGGGCAAGGTGGCCACCCCCGGCGTGGCCTTCTTCGCTGAACTGTCCGGCAACCTCCTGGTGGTGGCCGACATGTACGCCGGCCTCAGCCTGGTGGACGTGACCGATCCTGCTGCCATGGTGGTGGATACCACGGTGTTCCTGGAAGCCAATTGCCGTTACCTCGACGTGGACGGCGACTACATCTACTGCGCCGTGGGCGATGACGGGCTGAAAATCGTGAACCTGAACACGATGGAAATCCTGTCCACCCTGGCCATGGGCGGTCCGGCTTACCAGGTGGTCGCGGGGGAAGGCCACGCCTTCGTAGCGGCCGGACCTGCCGGTTTGAAGATCGTGGACGTGGGCACCCCCACCAGCCCCAGCATCGTCGGCACCTATGACACCGCCGGCGAAGGTCTGGGAGTGGCCGTGAACTTCTCCGCCGCGACCGACGTCGCGGCCGTGGCTGACGGCACCGCCGGCGTGGTCCTGGTGGACGTCACCGTACCCAATAACCCGACTCTGATCAGCGCCACAGCCACCATGAGCCGCGCCTACCACATCGCCTTCAATGCGGAATTCGGCGTGGTGGCGGAAAACGACGTCATTCAGACGGTTAACCTGCTCGGCGCCATCCAGGGTTCCTACACCACCATGGGTTCGCCCCTGTCCACCACCGTCGTCGGCAACCTGGCCTACGTCAGCGAAGTTCTGGCCGGGTTCGAGATCGTGGACATCAGCAACGCCGCGGCCCCCACCCAGGTGGCGGAATACCCGATGGACGGCGGCGCCCGCACCATGGTGCGTAACGGCAACCTGGCTTTCGTGGCCGACTACAGCAACGGCATGGTCATCATGGATCTGACCAATCCCGCGGTGCCTCTCTTCATCGCCGGATGGCCCACGGCCCAGTGGTGCTACGATACGGCCGTGCACGATTGCGACACCATCGCCTATGCCCTGGATTTCCACGGGGAACTGACCATTTTCAACGTCAGCGATCCGACCAATCCGGTGGTGCTGGATAACTATCCCGTCGGCCCCGGGGCGCGCGCCATGGTCCTGTACGGCAACTACCTGTACGTGGCCACCTATTTTGAAGGAGTGAAAGTCTACGATGTGAGCTTGGCCACCGGTCCCCTGTTCAGCACCTCCATTCCTCTGACCACAAACTGCAAGGGGATTTCGGTCGCTGGAGACAGGCTGTTCGTGGCGGCCAGCAGCGGCGGCGTGTACATCTACGACCTGACCACTCCGACGGCGCCCGTGGAACTCGGGCACTACGTGACCACGGATGACGCCCGCATGGTGGTGGCGCAGGGCGATGTGGCCTACGTGGCCGCGGAAACCCAGGGATTGGTCATCCTGAACATCGCCAATCCCGCCAACCCGGTGCTCCTGGCCACCTATGACGTGGTCGACCAGGCCATGGGCGTCACCTTGAACGACCACTACGTGTACGTGGCGCACGGTGAAGCCGGCCTGACGGTGGTGGATGTGCAGGATCCGTCCACCCCGCGCTACTACGGCCACGTGGACACTCCGGGCAACGCCTACGAGGCGTTCGTGTGGGACGCCGATTACGTCCTGGTGTGCGACACCTACTCGCTGGAAGTCTACCATCAGGAATGGATGGGCGTGACCCCGCAGAATGGCCAGACTCCGTACCAGTTCACCTATCATGGCAACTACCCGAACCCGTTCAACGCCTCCACCGTGATCGCCTTCGATCTGCCGGTGACGGGGCAGGTCAACGTGAACCTGTACGACGCCATGGGCCGCCTGGTGGCCCGGATGTACGACGGCGCCATGAACGCGGGCTCGCATCGTCTGCACTTCAACGCCGCACACCTGGCCAGCGGGACCTACTTTGTGCACGTCTCTTCGCCCTGGGGGGAAACCAGCGGGCGAATGGTCCTCCTGAAGTAAACCCTGGGGGGCATCTGTAAGCTCCGTTGGTATCATCGCGGATGGGAACACCCCCATTCCAGACCGGAGTGGGGGTGTCCTATTCGGGACCCCTAATAGGGTATCCTTATGCGTAAAATCGTCCTGCCGGGCGCGGCCCTGGCCGCCGCCTGCCTCGCTGTACCGCTCTCCGCACCGGCCACGCCGTACTGGACCACCGAAGATTACCTGCGCCACGCTTCCCCCGCCGCTGAAGGCCAGCCCGTCAGCCGCCCGGATCCGCAGGCCCGTTCCCTCGAGGCCTACTCCCTGATCTATGAGTACCTCCAGATCTGCGACTTCCTGGCGGGAATGCAGGAGAGCGATCCCTCCAGCCCCGACTTCGGTGGCATGCACGAGGGCGAATCCCCCAACCTCTGGGCCATCGTGGAGACCGACAACACCCAGGAAGCCATCCGCGTCTGGAGCACGTACGCGGCGCTCTCGGGGGATCTGGAAACATACCGCGGCAATATCGCCGCGGCCTGGGTCTACACTCTGAATTACCCGGCCTACAGCGAAGAAGGCAGCGACAGCGATTACTACCGGGTGCACAACTGCGGCTGGGCCCTGGTGGCGGAATGCCGCTACCGCGAAGTCTACGGCGACGCCGCTTTCCTGGCCTATGCCGATTCCTGCGCGGCCTATCTCCGCACTCACCGCCTGCCCTACACCGGCGTATCCGAATACTACACCCGCCTGCATCCCCTGGTGGAAGGCTGGGCCGCCGGCACGCTCTACGATTACGGTGTGGAACAGTCCGACAGCGCCTCGGTGGCCCATGCCCTGGACGTGGGGGGCGACGTGCGGGACTGGATCCAGGCCAACCCCAACCGGCTGAACAACACCGAGGTTTGGGCCATGAGCGGCGGCACCGCCCTGTGGGGCGTCTGCCGCTCGGTCTTTACCGCCGATCCGGTTGCCGGGCAGGCCTGGCTGCCGGTTCACCTGCCCTATATGGACACCTGGGCCGGCCCCGGCACCTGGAACTGCTCCTGGTCAGTGTGGTACGCCCACGCCTGGCACGCCGCCGCCGCCGTGACCCAGGATTCCACCTGCACCGGGTACGCCCTGGCCCTGGTGGACACTCTGCTCGATTTCGACAGCGACAACGACGGCGGCATTCCCGCCACTTCCACCGACCCGGCCACCATGGATCAGAGCTGGGTGTCGTGCTACCTCGACTTCATGGGCCTGGAAGCCCTGCTGAACCAGGCGCCTGCCCTGGACGTTGCCGCCCTGGGCTTCTTCCTGCCCGATCCCGATATCCCCCTGGCGCAGAACCAACCGTGCGAGGTGAAAACGCTGGCCGCCAGCGCCGGACTTCAGCCTTTCGGCGAGGTCACCGTGACGGTGGGCGGGGCCTGGAGCGCTTCCGCCGCGACGTTCCTGGATTTCGCCGACGTGGACACCGTCAGCCTGGGCCTGTGGTCGCCCTCCCAGACCGGCATGGTGCAGTTGACCATGTCCCTGACCCCGGGAGGCGCCGTGGCCGCCAACGACACCGCTTCCCTGTGGGTGGAAGTGCTGGGCTGGGGGCAGATCGCGGGCAGCGTGTGCGACCAGGTTTCCGGCGCGCCCCTGGCGGCGGACCTGTACTTCTACCATGACCGCTTCCCCGGCAGCCAGCCGCTGCACACCGCCGCCACCAATCCGTCCACCGGCCAGTACCAGGTCGCCGCGCTGGAAGGCGCCTACCGGGTGGTGGTGGATCCCCAGATCCCCTATACCGACCGGGAGATGGACGGGGTGGTGGTCGCCCTGGGCGGCGCCGCGACGGTGAACTTCTCTCTGAGCCCCGCCCCGGTCATCCTGGTGGACGACGACGGAGGCGACGACCTGGAAGGGTACTACACTGCTCCTCTGGCCGCCGCCGGGTACGACGCCTATTCCTGGAACCGCTACCAGTGCGGCCCTCCGGCGGCCGCCGACCTGGCGCTGTTTTCGGCGGTGGTCTGGTTCACCGGCAATGAAACCTCCGGGACGCTGGACTCCGCCGAGCAGGCTGCCGTGGAAGCCTGCCTGAACGCCGGCGGATCGTTGCTCCTGAGCGGGCAGAATATCGCCGAAGACCTGGCCGGGGATCCCTTCCTGGCCCAGGTGCTGGGCTGCTCCTTTACCCAGCCGCATTCCGGGCAGTTCATGGTGCAGGGGGTCCCCGGCGATCCGGTGACAGGCAACCTGTCGCTGCTTCTGGCCGGCGCCGGCGGAGCCGGCAACCAGACCTCCACCGACGTCATCGCCCCGCTGGCTCCCGCCGTCGCGGCCATGACGTATCCCGCTCTCCAGGCCCCCGCGGCCCTGCGGCGGGAGACTCCCGGCAAGTTGCTTTACCTGGCCTTCGGGCTGGAAGCCGCCACCGGGTTGATCGGCACCAGCACCCGGGAAGAGTTCCTGGACGCGGCGCTGCAATGGTTCGGCGTGCCTTCCGCGGTGGGGCCGGGCGCCGGCCCGCAATCCGCGGCGGCCCTGCCCCTGGCGTACTCGCTCTCGCTGCACCCCAATCCCTTCAACGCCGGCGTGCAGGTGACGTTTTCACTGCCCAGTGCCGCACAGCCGGACCTGGCGGTGTACGACCTCGGCGGCCGCCGGGTCGCTTTTTTGCCGCTGGGGCCGCTGCCTGCGGGGCGCCACTGCGTGAGCTTCCATCCCGGGGCGAGGTTAAGTTCCGGCTTGTACTTCTTCCGCTTGCGAGGACCCGGTGTGAGCGCCGTCACATCTGCGGCCCTGGTGAAGTAGATCCGGTAAAAGCAAATATTTGCGTTGACTTTAGGTAAAAAATACCTTAAATTTTAAGCGCACAATCGTAACCGAGGTCGTTGATGACGCTGGATCGCCTTCTGGACCGTGCCTGCCAGAACCATCCGGAAAAAACCGCGATCCTGTCCCGGGATCAAAACCTGAGCTACCGGCAACTGAACAACCAGGTGAACGCCCTGGCCAACGGGTTGCTTGCTCTGGGTCTGCCCCGCGGAGGCGTGGTGGCCATGCTCCTGCCCAAGACCCCCGCCGCCGTGGTCACCTTCCTGGCCGTGATCCGTGCCGGAGGCGTCATCGCACCGCTGAACTTGCGCTTGAAGCCGGACACCCTGCGCGTCGCCTTTCACCACCTGAATCCCTTCGCCATCGTGGCCGACGCCATGTACCAGCCTCTGTTGGCCAAGCACCTGATTCCCCATCATCCCCACTGCCGCATCATCCTGACCGGGAACGGGACTGCCGGGCATGTTTCCCCGTCGCCCCAGGCGCCGCTGGCCCTAGACAGCCTTCTGAGCCGCGAATCGGAACGCTCGCCGAGCCCGAACACCGGCGAGAACGACATCGCTTATCTGAATTATACCTCCGGCACCACCGGCATTCCCAAAGGGGCCATCACCACCCACCGCAACCTCATCTGGAACACCCGCGGCGCGGTGGAAATGCTGAAGATGGACTCCCGCGACGTGCACCTCTGCATGTTCCCGATTTACGCTCACCCCCACGAAATTTTCTGCCGCTCCCTCTACCTGGGCGGCACCGCGGTGCTCCTGGACAGCATGTACCCGCGCACCATCGCCCGGGTTATCGAACAGTTCCAGGTCACCTGCGTCATGGCCGTGCCTCCCTTCTTCCGCTCGCTTTTCCCCCTGGGCCGTTCCCGGGAATTCGACTTTTCCTCCCTGCGCCTGGCCGAAGCCGGGGGCGTTTACTCCCCGCCGGAAATGTGCAAGGAATTCGAGGATATCTTCCAGCGTCGCTTCCTCCCCGTGTGGGGATCGACCGAAACCACCGGCATTGCCCTGGCCACCGCCCCCGACGGCGAATACCGCCACGGCTCCATGGGCCGGTCCTGCCCCGGTTATGAGGTGACCATCCAGGGCCCCGGCGGCCGTGAAGCCGCCCCCGAGGAGGCCGGCGAAATGGTGGTTTCCGGGCCGGGAGTTGTACAGGGGTACTTCAATCTGCCCGCCGAAACCGACGCCACCTTCCACCGCGGCGCCTGGCATACCGGGGACATGGTGCGCAAGGATGAAGCCGGTTTCTTCTACTTCCTGGGACGCCGCAGCGGCCTGATGAAGGTCGCCGGTCTGAAGGTGTACCCTTCCGAAGTGGAGACGGTGCTGCAGGGCCATCCCCAGATCGAGGAAGCCGCCGTCATCGCCCTGCCCGACGAGTTGCGCGGCGAGGTGCCCAAGGCGTTTGTGGTGCCCAAGCCCGCCGTGACCCTGGATCTGAAGGAAGTGCGCGACTTCTGCCGCGTCCAACTGGCCGACTACAAGGTCCCCTCGCAGATCGAGATTCGCGCTGCGCTGCCCAAGACGGAAACCGGGAAGATATCCCACGCCGAACTGGCCCAGGAAGCCCTGGACGCCCTGGCCGATGATGAGGCCAAGTCGCTGGAGCGGCGGGTACATGCCATTGATTTGAAGATCCTGGAACTGTTGAACGCCCGCGTAGAGCTGGTGCAGCGCATCATGTCGTACCGGGAGCGCAACGATCAACCGCTCTATTCCACTCTGCAGGGCAACGAAATCATCGCCCGCATCATTGAAGAGAACAAAGGGCCCATTTACGACGAGGCTGTCGAAGAAATATTCCGCAAAATTATTGCGCTGGATCTGCTGATTCAACCGTAGAAAACCCGTCTAACTTGCGGAAGGTCATGGCCACGATCAAGATCGGAGATCTGACCGTTGGCGGCCGGCAGAAGGTGCTGATCGCCGGGCCCTGCGCCATCGAGAGTCGCGAGCAACTGCTCCAGATCGCCCGGGAAGTCAAGGCGCAGGGCGCGCACATTTTGCGCGGCGGCGCGTACAAACCGCGGACCTCCCCGCATTCCTTCCAGGGGCTGGGGCCCCAGGGCCTGTTCTACCTGAAGGAAGCGGCCGAAGAAACCGGTCTGCTGACCGTCACCGAGGTTATGGAACCGGAAGAATTGGACCTGATCTGCAAGTACACCGACATCGTGCAGGTGGGGGCGCGCAACATGTTCAACTACCCCCTGCTGAGGCGCATCGGCCGTACCGACAAGGCGGTTCTCTTGAAGCGCAGCTTCATGGCCACGGTGGAAGAGTTCCTCCTGGCCTCGGAATACATCTTGAAGGAGGGCAATCATCGGGTGATGCTGTGCGAGCGCGGCATTCGCACCTTCGACCACATCACCCGCAATACGCTGGACCTGGCCTCCGTGCCCCTCATCAAGAAGATGTCCGGCCTGCCGGTGATCGTGGATCCCTCCCACGGCACCGGGCGCAGCGATATTGTCATTCCCATGACCTTGTCCGCCCTGGCCGCCGGCGCCGACGGGATCATGGTGGAAGTGCACCCCAATCCCAAGAAGGCCCTGTCCGACGGCCTGCAGACCCTGGATTTTCCCCGCTTTAAGGAGCTGAGCGAGGACTTCAGTGCCATGGCGAAGTTCCTCGACGGTTTAGACGAGCAGCGGACCCACCGCGTCTCACGGGAGTCAAACCTCTCTTGAGCGCGAATCGGCTGAATTCCATTCTGCACAATACCCTCTTCAGCTTCATCGCCAGAGGGATTGATGTCGCGGTAACTTTCGCCCTGGCCGTCATTCTTGCGCGCTACCTGGGCGCGGAGGGCATGGGGCATTACACCTATGTTATCGCCTTCGTGGCGGTCTTCGTGCCCCTGATTGATCTGGGGCTCGATCATATATTGATCCGCGAGATCGCCCGGCGCCGGGAAGTGGCCGGGGAATACATCGGCGCCGCCCTGATCCTGAAGCTGCTGATTCTGCTGGCGGCGCTGCCCTTGGGCATGGCTGTGACCCAAACCATGGGCGTGGGGCGGGCCGAGAGCCTGGCCATCTTTCTCTGCTTCCTCGGCACCCTGTTCTTTCGCGAAGTCCCCACTGTCGTGGCCTACGCCGTCTTCCTGGCCTACGAGCGGATGGAATTCCGGGCGGTGGTGACCCTGATCTACCAGGTGCTGAAGTTCGGCGCCACCCTCACGGTGATTCTCATGGGCGGCGGACTGATCCCCATCTTCGGCGCTGCGTTGATCGCGGAAGCCGGCCAGGGGCTGGCCGCCCTGGTGCTGGTGCTGAAGAAGTTCGAGCGGCCCAAGTTGAAGTTCGACTGGAAGCTGTGGGGGCACTACGTGAAGGAATCCCTGCCCCTGGGGATCGCCTTCGCCTTCAACAGCTATTACTTCCAGGTGGATATCCTT
>QZKQ01000123.1 GCA_003599535.1 Candidatus Zixiibacteriota bacterium
GACCAAGGGAGCTCCGACAAATTCCTCACGCCTACACTCAAAGGGATTGTTTCGGCGTGGGAATTTGTCGGAGTGTCAACACATCGATAAGATAACACAATTAATTAGACTCATTTGGCTTGTAAGCGTGAAGAAGAAACGAATATTATCCGGAATGAGACCCACCGGCAAACTCCACCTGGGACACCTGGTGGGAGCGCTGGAAAGTTGGGTCCAACTGCAGGACCAGTACGACAACTTCCACCTGGTGGCGGATTGGCACGCTCTGACCACCGGCTACGAGAACACCACGGCCCTGCGGGAGAATACCCGCGACATGGTGATTGACTGGCTGGCGGCCGGGATTGACCCCGACCAGAGCCCCATCTTTGTCCAGTCCCACATCCCCGAGCATGCGGAGTTGCACCTGATCTTTTCCATGCTCGTGACGGTGGCGCGGCTGGAGCGAAATCCGGCGGTCAAGGAACAGGCCCGGGCGCTGCACCTGGAAGACCGGATTTCCTACGGCCACCTGGGCTACCCCGTGCTGCAAGCCGCCGACATCCTGCTCTACAAGGGCGACCTGGTGCCGGTGGGCGAGGACCAGGTGCCGCACGTGGAGATTTCCCGGGAGATCGCCCGGCGGTTCAACAAGCTGTACAAGACGCGCGTCTTCCCCGAGCCCGAGGCCCGGCTGACCCAGTTCGCCCGCCTGCCCGGCATGGACGGCCAGCGCATGTCCAAATCGCTGGGCAACAGCATCCTGATGGCCGACCCGCCCGACGTCATCCAGCAGAAGCTGCGCCGCACCATCACCGATCCTCTGAAGATTCGCAAGGGGGATCCCGGCCGCCCCGACATCTGCCCCATTTTCACCTACCATGCCAAGTTCTACCCGCCTACTCTGCAGACGGCGCGGGAAGGCTGCGAGAGCGGGCAGTTGGGCTGCGTGGAGCACAAACTGGAAGTGACGCAGCGGCTGGTCGAATATCTGGAACCGATCTGGGACAAGCGCCGTTACTACGAGGCCCATCCCGAAGATGTGACCCGGATCCTGGATCAGGGTGACAGGCGAGCCGGGGACATTGCCCGGCAGACCATGAAAGAAGTCCGCGACGCCATGAAACTGCCATGAGCCTGGCTGAATCTCCCGGCGGCGACCGCCTCTACCTCCAGGATCAAACCCTGGGCTCCGGCATCTGCCTGCGCCTGCCGGTGTTCGAAGGGCCCATGGACCTGCTGCTCTTCCTCATCCGCCGGGAAGAGATAGACGTCTTCAACATCCCCATCGCCCTGCTGACCCGGGAATACCTGCGTTCCCTGGAATTGATGCGCGCCCTGGACCTGGACGTGGGTGGTGAATTCCTGGCCATGGCCGCCACCCTGCTGCACATCAAGGCCCGCATGCTCCTGCCCCGGCCGGTGAAGGAATTCGCCACCGAGGAGGACGACCCCCGGCGCGACCTGGTCGAACGCCTGCTGGAATACAAGGCCTTCAAGGAATCCGCCGAAGTCTTCCGCGTATGGGAATCGGCCCAGAGCGAACGGTTCTGCCGCAGTCCCCAGGAGGTGCCGGAGGGGAACGACGCCGAAGAGGTGCTGCGCAACGTCACCCTGTTCGACCTGCTCCAGGCTTTCAAGCGGGCCATGGACCGGTTCAAGGAGGAGCAGCCGGGGTACAATGTCTTCATGCAGCCGGAGACCATGGATCAGCGCATGGAATTCCTGAGGTCCCGGTTGCAGGACCACAAGCGGGTCTCGTTTCAACTGATCGCCCTGGAGCTGGAAACCCGGCTGGCGGTGATCATTACCTTTTTGGCCATCCTGGAGATGGTGCGGCTGGGGGAGATCCTGCTGCGCGGCATGGCCGGCGACGATTTCTATTTGCAGGCGAAGAAGGCCGCGTAGCCGGTGCGGCCATAAGATATTTATATAATCCTTCGTACCTTTAACTGTAATTCCCTTCCCTGGAGATGACCCCGGACGAAAGACGGAGCGTGCTGGAAGCTCTGCTGTTCGCGACGGATGTTCCCCTGACCTACACCCGGGTCCGGGAACTCGTGGGGGAGATCTCCCTGGAAGAGTTCAATGCGGACCTGGACGTCCTGGAGCGGTTTTACCGGGACAGCGGCCGGGCCTACGGCCTGCTGCGCGTGGCGGGCGGCGTTCAACTGGGGACACACCCGGAATTCGCCCACTGGGTCCGGCGGCTGCTGAAGGACCGGCTGCGCACCCGCCTGTCCCGGTCGGCCCTGGAAACCCTGGCCATCATCGCCTACCGCCAACCCTTGACCCGCACGGAAATCGAGCAGATCCGCGGAGTGGACAGCGAAGGCGTGCTGGGCACCCTGCTGGAACGGGGGCTGGTCACCGTGGGCGGCCGGGCCACCACTCCCGGACGGCCCCTGCTCTACGTGACCACCCAGGATTTTCTGCGTTATTTCGGCTTGAACGAACTGGGCGACCTGCCCAAACTGAAAGAGTTGCAGGGTCTGGTGGAGGGCGACCCGCACCAGGTGAAAATGGCCTTCGAGGATCCTGCTTCCTGCGACGTATCACCAACACCGTAAAAATAGACGCGCGCATCCGCGAAACTTGATCGTTCCTTTCGAGGCTACCGTGGATATAACAGGCAAGAAGGTAATGGTGCTGGGCGGGTGGGGATTGGTCGGTTCAGCCATCTGCCGCCGCCTGTATGCAGAAAAACCCGCGGACATCATCGTGGCTTCCCTGCGCCGGGAAGAGGCCGAGACCGCCTGCCAGATCTATTCCAAAGAAGCGCCGCACATTCGGTTCCTGCCGGAATGGGGCGACATCTTCGTCCGCTACGAATACCGCAACCGCCCTCGCGAAGAGCTGCTAAGCGACCAGACCACCCGCCGGCGCCTGATGCTGGACGTGATGGACAAGCTCAGCGATGACATTCTGACGGAATCCACCATTTACAAAATGGTGGAAGCGCACCAGCCAAACCTGGTCATTGACTGCATCAATTCGGCCACCGGGCTGGCCTACCAGGATTCCTTCACCGGCAGCGCCCGGGTGCTGCGGGAGCTGGACGCCGCCCGCGACCTGGGCGAGCTGACCGAGCCGCTCCAGGTGGAAATCGAACGCTTTCTGACCTGCATGGCGGTGCCCCAGCTGGTGCGCCACATCGAAATCCTGAAAAACACCTTATCCCGCTTCCAGGTGCAGACCTACTTCAAGATTGGCACCACCGGGACGGGCGGAATGGGCCTGAACATCCCCTACACCCATTCCGAAGAGCGGCCCTCGCGGGTGCTCATGGCCAAGTCGGCCATCGGCGGCGCCCAGTCCCTGCTGCTGATGCTCCTGGGTCGCGCGCCCGGCGAGCCGGCGGTCAAGGAAATCAAACCGGCCGCGGCCATCGCCTGGAAGTCCATCGCCTACGGGCCCGTCATGAAGGGCGGCAAGCCCATCGAAATCTACGACTGCCCCCCGGAAGACGCCGTGCCCCTGGGGGAGGTGCTGCACCCCCATATGCCCGACCAGGGCGCCAGGGCCAACGACGTGCTGAAATCCGTGTTCATTGACACCGGCGAAAACGGCACGTTCTCTTACGGCGAATTCAGCGCCATCAGCGCCATCGGGCAGATGGAGTTCGTAACGCCTGAAGAAATCGCCGAGTACACCGTGCTGGAGGTCAAGGGGGCCACCAGCGGGTACGACGTCATTTCCGCCCTGGAAGCCTCCGTCCTGGGGCCGACCTACCGCGCCGGGGCCATGCGCGAAGGAGCCTTGAAGGTCATGCGCGACCTGCAGGAGAAACACGGGGTGGAATCGGTGGCTTTCGAGCTACTGGGCCCGCCGCGCCTGTCCAAGCTGCTGTACGAAGTCCACCTGCTGCAGAAAGTCTGCGGATCGCTTTCCAGCGTGCTGAAGAGTTCCGCCAAAGAGCTGTCCAAGAAGGTCGAACTGTTCGTCGGCCGGGATCGCGGCATCCGGTCGCAGATCCTGTCCATCGGCATTCCCGTTCTGCTGTCCGACGGCCGGTCCATGCTCCGCGGCCCGGAAGTGAAGATCCCGGCTTCCAAGGTCAGGGCCGAATTCCGCGTGACGCCGGAAAAGATTGACGACTGGGCCGACGCCGGTTGGGTGGACCTGAGGGAAAAGAACTTCGCCGTGTGGCAGGCCCGGCTGCGCGAGCTGAAGGAAGAGATCGAATCCGTTCCCGCCGGAGATACCTCCTCGGCGGCGCACTGGAACCGCGCCTATTGGGGCGACGACCACGAAATCCTCGACCCCGGCAAGATCGTGGGCTGGATCTTCGTGCGCAAGGAAGGCGAATTCGGCGGCATGAGGGTCAAGCGTTGACAGCCGCCGCGGCCAGGGCCCGGCGCCGGCTGCCCGTCATCGCCATTGACGGCCCGGCCGGAGCCGGCAAAACGAGCACGGCCCGCGAGGTCGCCCGGAGGCTGAATTTTCTGCACCTCGATACCGGCGCCATGTACCGGGCCCTGGCTCTGAAGGTACTGCGCGCCGGTTGTCCTCTCGATGACGCCCAAGCCATCGCCGAGATTGCCCGCCGCACCCGCGTGTCGCTGCGCTTCGATAGTGACCGCCCCCGCGTTCTACTGGACGGCCGCGACGTGACCGGCGAGCTGCGCAGCACGGAAGTGACCCGCGCGGTCACCCCGGTCTGCGAGGTGCCCCAGGTCCGCGAGCGGATGGTGGAACTGCAACGACGCCAGGGGAAAGCCGGCGGCGTGGTGGTGGAAGGCCGCGACATCGGCACGGTGGTATTCCCCGACGCTGAGCTGAAGATATTCCTGACTGCCGGGTTGGAGGCGCGGGCTCGCCGCCGCCTGCAGGAAATCCGGGAAGCCGGGGACCAGGCGGACCTGGAAGAAGTGAAGCGCGACCTCGCCCAGCGCGACCGCCGCGACGAGCAGCGCGAACACAGCCCCCTGCGCCGGGCGGAAGACGCCGTGGAGATTGACACGTCAAGCCTGGCCTTCGAAGAACAGGTCGAAGAGATCATCCGCCGGTACCGGGAACATGCGGTTTAGCTACCGTCTCGTCACCCTGCTGGCCCGGATCCCCTTCCTGGTGTTGTTCCGGTTGAAGATCGTGGGCCTGGAAAACGTCCCGCGGGACGGCCGGCTGATCATCGCCGCCAACCACCAGTCGTACCTGGATCCCCCCCTGATCGGCTCCACCATGCCGCGGGAGATCCACTTCATGGCCAAGGCGTCGCTGTTCGAAAAGCCGCTGCTGGGGCCGCTGATCCGCCACCTGAATTCCATCCCGGTGACCCGCTCAGGGCAGGATCTGGCGTCCCTGCGCACCGCCGTCCGGGTGCTCGATTCCGGCGGCGCCCTGTTGATCTTTCCCGAAGGGACCCGCAGCCGCTCCAGGCAATTCTTGCGCGCCACCGGAGGCCTCGGCTTTCTGGCGCGGCAGAGCGGCGCACCCGTGCTGCCCGTGTACATCCACGGCACCCGGGGAGCCCTCCGGCGGCTGTTCCGCCCCGGAGCCGTGACCATGGTCGTGGGCCAGCCCATTCCGCCGGACGAATTCCCCCCGGAAGCCGAGGCCGGATCGGCGGCGCACCGTGCGCTGTCGCAGTACATTCTGGATAAAATCGCCGAGTTGCAGTCGGCGCTTAAGCATACATGAAAGCAGTCATAGACCCCCGCGCGGGATTCTGCGGCGGGGTCAAGCGCGCCATTCACGTGGCTGAAGACGTCCTGGCCCGCGGCGGATCGCTGGCCGTCAAGGGCGAGCTGATCCACAACCGCCTGGAAATGGAGCGGCTGGGTCGGCTGGGGCTGGAAATCGTGGACGAGGCACAGGCTACCGGCGGCAAGCCCATCCTGGTCCGGACCCATGGCGAGGAGGCCGCCTTCTTCGAACGCGCCGCCGCTTCCGGAGCGGAAGTGGTGGACGCCACCTGCCCCAAGGTGCTGCGCTCCCAGAAAGTCATCCGCCGGGCGCACGAGGAAGGCCGCCAGATCGTCATCGTCGGCCACGTCAACCATCCCGAAGTGGTAGCCCTGCAGGGCCACTGCGACGGGCGGGCCCTCGTGGTCAAGCGGGAAGAGCAGATTCCCGCGGCGCTGGATCCCTCCCAGCCCACCCTGTTGATCGCCCAGACCACGGTCGCCCCGGAGGTGTTCGTGGATTGGCAGGAACGGCTGACGGGCCTGATCCCGGATCTGCAGATCTTCGATTCCCGCTGCAGCTTTGTCACCCGGCGTCAGCAGGAGCTGGTCACCTTTGCCGCCGAGCATCCCGCCATCGTTTTTGTGGGCGGGCGCAACAGTTCCAACACCGCCCTGCTGTACAACGTCTGCCGGCAGGCCAACCCACGAACTTATTTCGTGGAGAACGAAACCGAACTCGATCCCGCTTGGTTTAAAAGCATCGACCGGGTGGGAATTTCAGGCTCGGCTTCCACACCCATGTGGCTGCTGCAGAAAGTGGCCGAAGCGGTGGAAACCCTGGTGGCGGCTTGAAACAGTCCAACTTAAAATAGATGCCATAACCCTAACTAAACCCCTATGCCAGCTCTTGGTAGCCCGAGCGAGGAGGCATTCAACCATGTCATTTAACCCCGAAACCAACGAACCCCAGCAGGAAGCATCCCCGGAGACTCCGCCCTCCGAAGAAAGCACCCAGCCGCAGATTCCCGCGCCCGTCCCTCCACCCGTGTTCGATGACGGTCCCGAGCGCGTCATTCACATCTCCGAGCTGAAGGACGAAGCCGAGTACGATCCCGAAGAAGTCGCCTTCATGAGCCGGCTCTACGAAGACACCATGAGGGAGATCAAGTCCGGAGAAATCGTCACCGGCAAGATTGTTTCCATCAGCGAAAAAGACGTCGCCATAGACATCGGCTTCAAGTCTGAAGGCACCGTTTCCATTGACGAATTCGATGATCCCTCCACCCTGAACATCGGCGATGCCATCGAGGTGTTCCTGGAGAGCATCGAGGATCAGGAAGGCGAACTGGTCCTGTCCAAGAAGCGGGCCGACTTCGCCCGCGTCTGGACCCGCATCCTGGATATATACGCCAAGGGCGATACGGTCCAGGGCAAGTGCCTGCGCCGCATCAAGGGCGGCATCGTCGTGGATGTCATGGCGGTAGAGGCCTTCCTGCCCGGATCCCAGATTGACGTGCACCCGGTGCGCGATTTCGACTCCTGGATCGGCAAGACAGAAGACTTCCGCATCGTCAAGGTCAACGAGATGCGCAAGAACATCGTGCTTTCCCGCAAGGTCCTGATCGAAGAGAACCTGCGCGATGTGCGCGAGCGCATTCTGTCGGAAATCCACATCGGCCAGGTCATGGAAGGCCAGGTCAAGAACATCACCGATTTCGGCGCCTTCGTGGATCTGGGCGGAGTGGACGGCCTGCTGCATATCACCGACCTCTCCTGGGGCCGCATCAATCACCCCAGCGAAGTGGTGGCTTACGACCAGCGGTTGAAGGTGCGGGTCCTGGACTTCGACCCGGTCCGCAAGCGCATTTCCATCGGTCTGAAGCAGTTGCAGCCGCACCCCTGGGAAGGGATCGAGAAGCGCTTCCCCATCGGTTCGCGGGTCAAGGGTAAGGTGGTTTCCATCACCAAGTACGGCGCCTTCGTGGAGCTGGAGGAGGGCATCGAGGGTTTGATCCATATCAGCGAGATGAGCTGGACCCAGCACATCAAGCATCCCGCCCAGGTGCTGAACATCGGCCAGGAAGTCGAAGTGGTGGCCCTGTCCATTGACGCCGAGAACCGCAAGATTTCTCTGGGCCTGAAGCAGACCGAAGAAGATCCCTGGGAGAAGCTGGAGCAGAAGTACGCCGTCGGCACCCGCCACACCGGCACGGTGCGCGACCTGGTCCCCTTCGGCGCCTTCGTGGAGCTGGAAGAGGGGATCGAGGGGCTGGTGCACATCAGCGACTTGTCCTGGACGCGCAAGATCAAGCACCCCGGCGAAGTGGTGAAGAAGAGCGACAAGATCGAAGTGGTCATCCTCTCTTTTGACCGCAATGAGCGGCGCATCGCCCTGGGTCACAAGCAGACGCTGGAAAACCCCTGGGAGAAGTTTTCCCAGGACTTTCCCGTCGGCTCGTTGATCGAAGGCAAGGTGGCCCGCACCGTGGACAAGGGCGCCATCATCGAGCTGCCCCTGGGGCTGGAAGGCTTCCTGCCGGTGTCGCAGTTCGGCAAGGATTCCAAGAGCGGCCGCGGCAAGGCCCTGAAAGAGGGCGAGCCGCTGCGCCTGGAAGTCCTGGAATTCGACAAGGACAACAAGAAGATCATTCTGTCGGCCGCCAGCGCCCAGCGCCGTGAAGAGGAGAGCGAGTACCGCGCTTACCTGGAGCAGCAGCAGACCACGGCTCCCATCGGCGAGGCGGTAACCCTGCCGTCCGTAGAAGATACTCCGGAAGCTGCCCCGGAAGCCGAAGCCGCTCCGGAACCTGCCCCCGAACCGAAGAAGGCCAAGCGCGCGCCCAAGGAGAAGGCTCCCGAGCCCGAAGCCCAGGAAGCAGCTCCCGAACCTGAAGCCCAGGAAGCAGCTCCCGAGCCTGAAGCCCAGGAAGCGGCTCCCGAAGAGGAGAAACCGGCAGCCGAGCCTGAAGATGAGCCCGGCGAAGAGCCGAAGCCGTAACCGGATCGGCATGGTGAATCGAACGGTTGCTTTTCGGACGCTGGGCTGCAAGCAGAACCAGTTCGATACGGAAGCGCTGCGTCAGCGCCTGCGCCAAGCCGGTTGTCTGCCGGTAGAGGACCTGCGTCAGGCCGGCTGGATCATCCTGAATACCTGCGCCGTTACCGGCAAAGCCCTGGCCAAGGCCCGAGGCGAGATCGGCCGGTTGCGGCGCCTGAATCCCGGCGCCCGCATTGTGGCGCTGGGATGCGGAACCCGATATCAGCCCCAGCACTTCACTGGGGCTGATTATCTCGGATCCCTGCCGCCGGAACTGATTTCCACGGTGGAAGCCCGGCCCGGATTCGGCCTGGAAGCGCCGCACGGCGTCATCCCGGCCGGCAAATCGCGCGGCTACCTGCGGATTCAAACCGGCTGTGACCAGGCCTGCGCCTACTGCGTGGTGCCGAGCCTGCGGGGGCCGTCGCGCAGCCTCCCGCCGACGGATTGCCGCGCCGCCTTGCGCGAACTGCAGGATCGCGGCGCTGGGGAGGTCATCCTGACCGGAACCAACATCGCCCTGTGGGGAAAAGACCGGGAGGGACGGCCAACATTGCAGTACCTGCTGGAGTATTTATTGTCGGAACCCGGTTCCGCGCGTTTGCGCCTGTCGTCTCTGGAACCGCACCTGGTGACGCCGGAATTCCTCCGCTGGTGCCTGCAGCAACCCCGCATCTGCCCGCATTTCCACTTTGCTTTCCAGACCGGCAGCCCCGCGGTACTGAAGCGCATGCGCCGGGGCGCGCCGCACCCGGACCTGGGCCCCTTCCTGCGCGAGTTGAGGGCCGGCCGTCCGGACGTCTGCCTGGGATCGGACGTCATCGCCGGGTTCCCGGGGGAAAGCGCGGAGGAATTTACCCAAACGCTGGAGTGGATCCGTTCCATTCCCTTGAGCTACCTGCACGTGTTCCCCTATTCCGCACGGCCCGGAACCGCCGCCGCGGATCTGCCGGATCGGGTGCCCCAGGCGCCACGCCTGGAGCGCGCCGCCCGGCTGCGTGCCCTGAACGCGGAACTGAAAGACGCCTTCACCCGGCGCAACCTGGGCACGGAACAGGAGATCATCACCCTGGAGCCGGCGGAAGGTGCGGCCTCCGCCCGCGGCCTGACGGCCAACTACCTGCGTCTCGAATTCGATCGCGCCTTTACCCCCCGCGCCGGCCGCTTCCGGGCTCCGTTGACCGAAAGTCTCGCTGCCCGGGTTTACATGCATGAGTAACGATTCGTATGGTCACGACTTTGTCTTAACCGAATTGTCACGGGGAAATCATGGTCAACGCTGAACGCTTGAAAAGCACATTTCTGGACCTCGTGCGCATTGATTCCCATTCCCGGGAAGAGGGGGAGGTCGCCCGCTACATTCAGAACCGCCTGACGGCCTTGGGCCTGGAAGCCACCATGGACGAGGCCGGCGCCAAGATCGGCGGGAATTGCGGCAACCTGTTCGTGCGCCTGCAAGGCCCACTAGCCGGAAAAGTCGAGCCGATTCTCTTCTGTTCCCATATGGATACCGTGGTTCCGGGCAAAGGCGTAAAACCCGTCGAGGTTGACGGCGTATTCCGCTCCTCGGGCGACACCATCCTGGGAGCGGACGACAAGTCCGGCATTGCGGCCATCCTGGAGTTGGTGCAGGTCTTAAAAGAGAACGATAAATCCTACGGGGAAATCGAACTGCTGTTCACCGTGGCCGAGGAGATCGGCCTGGTGGGCGCGCGCCATTTCGATACCGCGCAACTGAAGTCCCGCCACGCCTATTTCCTTGATTCCGAGTTCGTCACTTCGATTGGAGTGGGCGCGCCGTCGGCTTACCGCATGACCTACCGGATCCACGGCTTGGAAGCCCACGCCGGCATGGCGCCGGAACGGGGCATCTCGGCCATCCGCGTGGCCGCCCAGGCCATCAACGCCATGCCGTTGGGCCGCATTGACTTCGAAACTACTGCCAATATTGGTTCCATCGAAGGTGGCGCCGCCACCAACATCATCCCCAAGTTGGTCACCCTGCGGGGCGAAGCCCGCAGCCACAACCCCCAGAAGCTCGAAGCCCAGGCGGAAGCCATGCGCCGGGCCTTTGACCAGGCGGTGGAAAACAGCGCGGTGACCATTGACGGGGAGCGGGTGCAGGCCCGCCTGGAAGAGGAGCGCAACCTGGAGTACCAGGCCTTCCGCGTGGCCGAAAACAGCCTGACCTACCGCCTGGCCGCCGAAGCCGGCGCCGACCTCGGGCTGAAGATGGAGCCTGAAATCTCCGGCGGCGGCAGCGACGCCAACATCTTCAACGCCAAGGGCATCGAATCGGTGGTGCTGGGCACCGGCATGATGGAACCGCATACGGTCAAGGAATTCCTGCGTTTCGAGGACATGCTGAACGCCACCCGGCTGATCGTTAACATGGTCTATCGCCTGCGGTAATTCCAAAAATCCATGCACCGGCGGCGGTTCCTCATCCACTCTCTGGCCCACGCGGTCAACGACCTCTATTCCGGGTTTCTGGCGCCGCTGCTGCCGCTTTTGGCCGCCCGGCACGGCCTGAGCCTGGCGGGGGCCGGTCTGCTGGTGACCCTGCAAACTCTGGCCGCGTCGCTGTCGCAACCTTTGTGGGGAATGCTGAGCGACCGCTGGCGCAGTCCCTGGTACATCCCCGGCGGCATCCTGGTCGCCGGGGTTTTTTTGAGCCTGATTGGGGTCGCGCCGAGCGTATTCGTGCTGGTCATGGTTATTCTCATCGGCGGGCTGGGGGTAGCCAGCTTCCATCCCCTGGGTGCGGCGCTGGCGGCGGCGCTAGCGGGCCGGCGCAAGGGCCTGGCCATCGCCTTGTTCATCACCGCCGGATCCACCGGCTACGCCTTCGGTCCGGTGCTGATTTCCGCCCTGGTCGGCGCGGCCGGCCTGCAGCGCACCTGGATGGCCGTCTTTCCCGCCCTGGTCATGGTCACCCTGTGGCTGACCCTGGGGCCCAAAGTTCGCGCCCGCGACAGCATGACTCCCGCACTGGTAGCCGCAGAAGTCGGTAAAGATCCCACCCCTCCCATTCTCTGGCGCGCCATCACTCTGCTCTCCGCCACCAGCACGGTGCGCGCCTTCGTCATGCTCAGCTTCCTGAACTTTCTCCCCTTCCTGCTGAAGGAACAGGGGCTGGGCTTGGGCAGCCGCAGTCTCTATCTCTTCACCCTGCAATTCGGCGACGCCTTGGGCAATTTGATCGGCGGTGGCCTGTCCGACCGCCTGGGCCGGCGGCGCATTATGCTCTGGTCGCCCCTGCTGTCCATCCCCCTGCTGGCGGTTTTCCTGCATACCTCCGGACCGCTGGCCCTGCTTCCCCTGTTCCTGGCGGGGATCGTGCTGTTCGCTTCGGCGCCGGCGGTGGTGGTCAGCTCGCAGAAGCTGATGCCGGGCCGCGAAGGGTTGGCCTCGGCCCTGCAGGTAGGGTTCGCCTGGGGTTTGGCGGGGCTGTTCATGAGCCTGGTGGGCAAAGCGGGGGAGATTTTCACTATCCGAGCGGTGCTGGGGGTCATCCTGGGCTTCCCCCTGCTGATGACGCTGTTCGCCTGGGGATTGAAGCGATACGGAGGAAGGCTGGAGGCGTGAAGCGTTCCACCTTCTTTTGGCACCCGAATAAATTCGGGTGCTCTCTGGTAAACGCAAAGTCTCTAAAGAGACTGGCTGAGAAGCTATTGCATGAGCGAATGCAAAAGCATTATTTGCCGCAGTCCCTTTAGAGACTTCTTTTTTCTAAGGAGAGCACGCGAATTTATTCGGGTGCACCCGGGTTTATCCCTCCGTTTTCAGCTTCTCCACCACTATCCTGAACTTCGCCACGAACACCTTCTCCGGTTCCACCTCCAGGTTCCACACCGGCAACACGCAGGATGACTGGTACACCCGCTCGAAACCAGCCTCCGACATGGACACTGTCTCCACCGGGTAGCGCCACACCCGGGCGGGCTCTTCGAAGTCGAGGTGCACCGCGAAACCGTCATTCTCGTCGTAAAGTGAGAAACGCCGGTTGTTTTCGGACTGGCCCATGGAATTCAGCGGCTGCCGTTCGCTTTCCCCTTCGATCCGGTAATAGTACTTGTCTGTATAATTTCCGCCCAGCAGGGCGAAGTTGAATTCCGGCGCGAAGGCGATGGTCAGGGGGAAGCTGCTGCGGTTGATGACCCGGTACTCCACCTGCACCCCGGCTTCCGCCGGCAGCGTCTCGATGATCTTCACCACGATCACTTCGTTGTCCACCACGCGGCCGTGGCGTTCCAGGCGGATGCGTCCGGTGGTGGTGTCGGATTCGGTCAGTTCGTAGGGGCCGCCGACGAAGTCGCCCAGCTCGTAGTAGCGCCCTTCCCGCAGGGCTTCCGGCGATTCCTGGGCGGAGAAAAAGTGATCGATGAACGATCCGCGCAGGTGGCGGTCGTATACCAGGAAGCGCTCCAGGCCGATCTCCTTGGTCAGGAACTGGTCGTGGATGGACTGCCCCTGCTCGATCTCTGTGCCGGCCTTGTGCACGTTTTCGTGGTAGGCTTCCTGCTGGCGGCGCAGGGTGTTCAGCAGGTTGAAGCGGGCGGGGATGTAATCGAATTCGGTGGCTGTCCCGCCTTCCCGCAGCGAGAAGATCAGCCCCACGCGGTGGTTGCGCAGGTAGACCTCGTCGCTGCCGTCGGCGTTCAGGTCGCTGACCAGGATTTCCGTGAACCCGCCGTCGGGATTGGTGATGCGGTTGATGTGGTCTTCCGCTTCGATCAGGTTCTGATAGATGGCATGGCGCAGGTGCGGCAGGTAAAGGCCTCCGAAGACGCCGTGCCAATAGGCGCAGTTGCACTGTCCCTTGAACAGGCGGTCGCGGGCGTGGGCCAGCGTCTGGTGCTCCTCCTCCTGGTCAGGCTTCAGCAGCGTTTCGGCCCGGGCCAGGCGGTCGGAAACCCACAGCATCTTACGGTACATGCGGTTGGATTCGTCGTACTTGGCCAGGAAGTTGCGCCAGATGCCCCCCTTCAGGTACGGTTTCAATTCGTCCATGCGGCCCTGGTCCTGGAACTGGTGGATCAGGTGCTCGAAGGTGGCCCCGCTCTGCGGCGGCAGTGACCAGGTGCTCATCTCGAAGTAGCTGGCCGTGGGCAGGTAGACCCGGCCGCGCGGCGGATTCGCCTCCATGAACTGGGAGAAGGTCACCATCTTCAGCCAGCCTTCGGTCATAGCTTCCCGCAGCAGGGTGAAGAACTGCCGCATCCAGCCCTTCTGGTAGACCCATTCGTAGGTGCCGGGCCAGAGCCCGAATTTCTCGCCGTCGTCGGCCATGACCAGCAGATTGCGGCCGCTCTCGTTGGCGCGGGACCGCAGGTAATTGATGGCCTCTTCCGGCGGGGAGAAAGGGATCAGGTAGCGCAGTTTCTGGTTGATGGGGAAGATGGAGAGGCTGTGCCCCTGCTCGTCGGTTTGGTAGTAGCCCAGCAGTTCGTCCGGGCTCATGCCCGCGCCCTGAAAGTGGTAATCGTCCAGGGTGATGTATTTGACGCCGCATTCGGCCAGCGGCCGCGCCAGGTGCGGTTCCCAGACCCGTTCGGCCATCCACAGCCCCTGGGCTTTGGCCCCCAGCCGTTCGGTAAGGTAGCGCGACATCTTGGTGATCTGCCCGCACTTATCCCGGTCGGGGATGATGGCCAGGATGGGCTCCTCGTAGGGGCTGGTCATTACCTCCAACTGGTTGCGGTCAATCAGCACCTTCAGGAGATCAAAGTATTCCGGATGGTGCCCCTCCAGCCAGTCGTACAGCGGTCCGGTGGTGTGATACATCATGCGCAACGCCGGGTATTCCATCAGCGTCTGCAGCAGCGGCAGGTAGGAATGCTGGTACGCCTCCTCGAACACATGATCGAAGTTGCCCACCGGCTGGTGGTTGTGCAGGCCCATGACGAAGAAGATGGATTTCATGCGTGGTCCCCTGCGAGGGTTAAAGCCGCGGCGCCCATGGCCCCGGCGATGGTGCCCAATTCGGCGGGCAGAATTTTCACTTCGGCGGCCATCAGCGGCATGGCGCGTTCCTGGACCGCCTTACGGATGCCCCGGAAAAACGGTTCGCCCGCCTTGGAAATGCCTCCGCCGATGACGATAACCTCCGGGTCGAAGATGTGGATCAGGGAGGCGCAGACTACCCCCAGGATCTCCCCGCGGCTTTCGATGAAGCGCAGGGCGCGCTCATCGCCGGTTTCGGCCAGGGCGCTGACCCGGGCCGGCTCGTCAATGGACGGGTCGTCCAGCTCTTCGCGGGCGGCCATGGTGAACCACTGTTCGCCCACGTAGCGTTCGATGCAGCCCAGGTTGCCGCAGTTGCACCGGGGCCCCCACATGTCCACGCTCATGTGGCCGATCTCTCCAGCGGCGCCGCTGCGCCCCCGGTAGAGTTCGCCGTCGGCGATGATGGCGCCGCCCACTCCCGTGCCGACTGCCAGGCCGATCATGAACCGGGTGTCCCGCCCGGCGCCCCAACGGTGCTCCGCCAGGGCGAAGCAGTTGACGTCGTTCTCCAGCCTGACGTCAATCCCCAGTTCCTTCATGAGCATGTCCTTGAAATGGACGTCATGCCAGTTGGGGAAATTCGGGGCGTAGCGGATGAGCCGGCGGTCCAGGTCCACCAGGCCGGGAATGCCGATGCCCGCCCGCTCGATGCCGGGGTATTCGGCCAGCAATTCGCGGCCCAGCGCGGTGATGGCGCCAACCACGTCGGAAGCTTCCCGGCTGGGCGGCGTTTCCACCGTCCGGTCGGTTACCAGGCGGCCCTCCAGGGTCACCACCGCGGCCTTGATGTTGGTGCCCCCGAGATCAATGCCAAGGATGTTTTCTATCATGCTATAAATACGTTCACTTATAAAATTTTTTAGGAGAATATAGAGCATTTCCAGGTCCAGTTCAAATTAATTTTGCCTCATTTTTCATGGATTGTCTCCATCGCATGCGCCGAAACATTTTCCTTGACATGCCGTGTGGAATTTTGTACCTTAAGCTGGGTGTGGCGGAAATTCGCCACTGCCAGCCGGGGCCGTTCCTGCCGCGCCCCACCTCTTTAGGATGTCCGTATGTCCCCAGCGTTCGACGATCCTTCCCGCAACGGCGCACCGGTTGACCTGGAAGGGCTGGTCGCTGCCCTGGCCCACGAGATTCGCAATCCCCTGACCGGCATCAGCATCAACGTCCAATACCTGCAAATGATCGAACCCCAGGATGAGACCCGGCGGGAAATCTATGCCGACATCCTGGAAGCGGTGAACCGCCTGGATCTACTGGTGCGGGAATTCACGGAATATCTCCAGCCCGCCCCCCTTAAGCCCGAAAAATCGGACCTGAACGTGCTCCTGTCCCAGGCGCTGGCCGGCTTGGAAGCGAGAGGCCTGGCCCGGGGTCTGCGTGTCGCCACGCAACTGGATGCCTCCCTGCCGGAAGTCGAGGTGGATGCCCGGCAGTTCCGCCGCGCCCTGGAAGGGATATTGGAACATTGCCTGCGAAGCGCCGGAGAAGGCGGCGACGTCCGCCTGGAGAGCCGTCTGCAGGATCAGGCCGCGGTGGTGGAAGTATCCCGCAGCGGCCCGGCCCTGAGCGCCTCCCGCCTGGAAGCGTTGTTCGAACCGGCGGCCGCTCTGAAGAGTCCCGAAACGGGCTTCGGCATGGCCCTGGTCCGCCAGATACTGGCGGCGCACTGCTGCCGCCTGGAAGTTGACAGCCGTCACGGAGGGCGCACCCGATTGGTCGTGACCTTCCCCCTTCACGTCAAGTCCATCTCCTGAAGAAGCTATGGCAAAATGGAAAATTCTGGTCGTGGACGATGACGCCGCCATCGTCCGTTCCATGCGGCGCATCCTGGAAACCGACGGGTACCAGGTAGATTCCGCGGACACGGGGGAAAAGGGCCTGCGCCAGTCGGTCGAGCATAACTTCGACCTGGTCCTGCTCGACCTGCGCCTGGGCTCCATGGACGGCCTGGAAGTGCTGCGCCAGATCAAGCAGAAGCGGCCCGAACAACTGGTCATCATGGTCACCGGGTTCGCCAACGTGGCCAACGCCGTGGAGGCCATGAAACGCGGCGCCTACGACTACATCCAGAAGCCCTTCAACGTGGACGAGCTGAAGCTGGCGGTGGAGAAAGCCCTGCAAAATCTGGCCCTGCAGAAGGAAGTGGAGGAACTCCGCCAGCGCCAGATGGAGAAGAACAAGTTTGAAAAGATCATCGGCAGCAGTCAGGAAATCCAGAAGGTGCTGGCCCTGGTGGAGACCTTCGCCAAGACCGATATCACCGTCCTGATCGAAGGAGAATCGGGTACCGGCAAGGAGCTGGTGGCGGAATACCTGCACTACCTGTCGCCGCGCTTTGCCCAACCCTTCGTGGCCCTGAATTGCGGCGCGGTGGCCAAGAACCTGCTGGAGAGCGAACTTTTCGGCTACGAGAAGGGGGCGTTCACCGGCGCTGACCGCGCCGGCCATACCGGATTCATCGAACGCTCCAACGGCGGCACCCTGTTTCTGGACGAGGTGGGGGAGATGCCGGAAGAGGCCCAGGTGAAGTTCCTGCGGGTGCTGGAACGGGGCGAGTTCTACCGGGTGGGCGGCACCAAACTGGTGCAGGTGAACCTCCGGGTGGTCGCCGCCTCCAATACGCCCCTGTTCCAGGCGGTGGAAGAGAGTCGTTTCCGTCAGGATCTTTATTACCGCCTGAACGTGGCCCGCATCGAGCTGCCCCCTTTAAGGGAACGCCGCGGCGACATCGTCATCCTGGCCAAGTACTTCATGGACCGGTTCAGCCGTAAGTTCGGGCGGCAGTTGCGCGGATTCACCCCGGCCGCGGAAGCCGCCCTGGCGGCCCACAACTGGCCCGGCAACGTGCGCGAACTGCGCAACATCGTGGAACGCGCCACCCTGCTGTGCAACAACCCGTTCATTGACGCCCGGGATCTGGCCGTGGCGCCCGCCGGCGAAGTGGCGGAATCTACTCCCGCCGCGGCGGCCGACGGCACGTTCGTGGACCTGCGCGTGGACCTGTCCCAGACCACCAACGCCATCCGCGACGCCAACCAGCTGTTGATCAGCAAGATCCTGGAAATGACCGACGGGAACAAGACCCGTGCCGCCCGCCTCCTGGGCATCCCGCGCGGCACCCTGCGGTATCACCTGGACCGCGACCGGGAAGGTGCTGAGGCCGGCGAGCAACCGCAACTGCCGTTCGATCCTCCGGCGAATCCCGGCCAATCCCCCTGACTTTCCCTGCCCCCGCGCGCGGCCTCCCGCCTGTCCCCGTCGCATCCGCGGGTTTCTGGGGGGGATGATCAGTCGCACGCAAGCACAGGATATTGATGAAATAAGGTTGCGACCGGCGGTACGTTTCCCCGGGCGCGGCGGCCGGTGGCTTCCAACCGGGCATGTAATTTGCCTTCTCCCCCGGGGAATGGCATCATTCTCGGGCTGGAAAATCCATGGCAACCTTGAAACGAGTCCTGATCGTCGAAGACGATCGCGTCATCCAGAGTTCGCTCAGCCGGGCGCTGAAGGGGAACGGCTGCCAGGCGGAAGCAGCGCTGTCCGCCCGCGAAGGGTTGGACAAGTTCCGCCGCGCCCCCTACGATTTGATCCTGGCGGACCTGCGCCTGCCGGACATGGACGGCCTCGACATGGTCCGGCGCATGCGGGAGATGGACGCGGATCTCCCCTTTATCGTGTTGACCGCCCACGCGGATCCGGATGACACCCTGCGCGCTCTGAAACTGGGCGCGGTGGATCTGCTGCAGAAGCCTTTCGACCTGCGGCGCATTCTAGCCCTGACTCAGCATTCCCTGCAGCCTTGCCGGGTTCCCCCCGCAGCGGATACTCCCATGGTGGATCCGGCAGGCCTCTTCACGGAGCTGTCCATGAAATCCCGCAAGGAATCGTCGGAAATCCCCTCCTCTCTGGAGGCGGACGCTCTCCTGCGTCTGCACGAATTGCAGGCGCCTTACACCAGTCTGGGACGTTTCGGCAACGGCGTGACGCACAACCTGAACGGGTTCCTGACTGGACTGATGGGGCACCTGGAAATTCTGCAGATGCGGCGCCCGGAACTGTCCGGGGACTTGGAAAAAATCCTGGAACTGGCACGTAAAATCCGCGATTACGTCGCGGATCTGTCCACCAAGTACGAAAATGAGACCCTGCGCGAACCGCAGCCGCAGAACCTGAACCAGATCCTGCGCGCGGAACTGGCCTTCCTCCGTGCCGATCTGTTCTTCAAGCATTACATCGAGCTCCGCCTTGACCTGCAGGAACCCCTGGCCAACGTGTACGGCCAGTACTCCGACTTTTCGCTGGCCTTCGAAGAGATCATCCTGAACGCGGTGGACGCCCAGCGCGACCGCAAGCGCGGGGTTCTGACCATCCGGACCCGGGCGCGGGACGACGGAGTGATCGTCGAATTCGAGGACGAGGGCTCCGGGTTCTCGCCGGAAGCGCTGCTGTCGGCCTTTGATCCTTTCCGGCCGGAAATCCGCACGGACGAGGACGGCCGCGTGCGCGGAGGCCTGGGCCTGTTCCTGGCCCGCATGTGGCTGCAGCGGTGGGGCGGAGAGGTCGAAGTGGAGAACCGGGACGGAGGCGGTGCCCGCGTGCGGGTGCGCCTGCCCCGCAAGGAAAAGGCCCCGGCGCCGTAGCCGGAGCCCGGGGGCCGTGAATCAGGGACGGAAAGCCGTCCCTTTTTCTTTTCTTCGCAGTTTGGGTTAAAACCCCATCTGTCATGAAGGGATGCGAAGAAATCACTTGATTTTACACTAAGATTTGGTTAAGTTTTGGCGGCTCCTTTTGCGCCCCTAAACCGACAGGAAAAAATCGGACCTCACATGTTTCAGCTCTTCCCCAAAGACCGTTGGTTCTTCGAAACTTTTGCCGTGGCGGCGCGCAACACTCACGCCGCTGCCAAGGTGTTCCACGATCTGCTGCAGGATTACAGTGAGTCCCGCCTGCAGTCCGCCGTGCAGAAGATCAAGGAGATCGAGCACGAGGGTGACCACCTGACCCACAATGTCATTGACCGATTGAATAAAAGCTTCCTGACTCCCTACGACCGCGAAGACATCTACCAGTTGATTGTGCGCCTGGACGACGTGCTGGACCTGATGGACGGCGCCGCCTCCCGGGTACTACACTGGAAGGTGGGACCGCCGCCCATGACACTGGCCAACCAGGTGAAGGTCTTGACCCTGGCGACAAACGAAATCCAAATCCTGCTGGAATCTCTTCAACCTCATCTCGTCTACCCGGAGCTGCGCAAACACTTCGAAGAAGTTCACCGCTTTGAGAACGAAGGCGACTCCATGCAGCGCGAGGCGCTGGCGCATCTCTTCGACAACGAAAAGGATCCCATCCGCGTCATCAAACTGAAGGAGATTCACGAGTTCGTTGAAAATGCCATTGACAAATGCGAAGACGTGGCCAACGTGGTCGAAGGGATCTGTGTGAAACATGCTTGAGTTTTCCCTGGTCACCCTGGTCATTATCGGCATCGCCCTGATCTTCGACTTCTCCAACGGCCTGAACGACTCCGCCAACGCCATCGCCACAGTGGTGTCCACCCGGGTGCTGTCGCCGGTCGCGGCTCTGGGCATGGCGGTGACGCTGAATTTCTTCGGCGCTTACATGAACACCGAAGTGGCGCAGACTATCGGCAAGGACATCGTGGACCCCGTCGCCATCAGCAGCAGCGTCATCATCGTGGCGCTCTCCACTGCCGCAGCCTGGAACATCCTCCTGACCATCTTCGGCATGCCGGTCAGCGCCTCGCACGCCCTGATCGGCGGCCTGGTGGGGGCGGTGATGGGATCGCCCGGTAATCACTCCATCCACGCCACCGGCCTGACCAAGATCCTGCTGGCCCTGTTGATCTCCCCACCCCTGGCCCTGGCCTGCAGCCTGGTTCTGATGAACCTGGTGTATATCATTTTCCGGCACACCAGCGCCACCAAGGTGAACAAGATCTTCGGCAAACTGCAGATCCTGTCCGCCGCCTTCATGGCCTTTTCCCACGGTTCCAATGACGCCCAGAAATCCATGGGCGTCATCACCATGGCCCTGGTGGCCGGGGGGTATATCACGACGTTCCACGTGCCGGGCTGGGTGGTGTTCGTGTGCGCTGCAGCCATGGCCATGGGCACCGCTTTCGGCGGCTGGCGGGTCATCCACACCCTGGGGGTGGGACTGATGAAGCTAAAGCCGGTGCACGGCTTCGGCGCGGAATCGTCCGCGGCCCTGGTAATCATGGGAGCCAGCCATTTCGGCCTGCCGGTATCCACCACCCACGTCATTACCTCCACAGTGGTGGGAGTCGGATCGGCGCGGCGGGCTTCGGCGGTGCGCTGGGGACTGGCCTCCAAGATCATCGTGTCGTGGGTCCTGACCCTGCCCGTCTGCATCGGCGTGGCGGCCATGGCGGAATGGATCGTCTCGACCTGGCTGAAGTAGCCTTCAGCATTTGGCAGTCAGCATTCAGTAAAAAAAGCTGTCCCAAAAGGCTAAACCAAACAGTGTCATTGCGAGCGAAGTGAAGCAATCTCTACAGTCGGGTTTTGAGATTGCTTCGGCTCCTGAAAAACGGGGCCTCGCAATGACACTGGTAGTAATGCCTTTTGGGACAGACTCTTTACGTTCCGGTGGGGATTGCTTATTTCGTCCGGCTGACGGCGAATTGGGCGAACTTTTCCAGGTCGCGGCGCGGCGGCGAATCGGGGAAGACCCGCAGGCCGGCCAGGGCTTCATCCCGCAGGCAGCAGGCTTCCCGGGTGGCGTATTCCAGTCCGCCGTGGCGACGCAGGAAATCCAGCACGAAGTCGCGGTCGGATGATTTCATACCCCGTTCGATCATCTTCAGCACCTTGCGTCCCTCGCCGCCGGGAGCGGTCCGCATGGCGTGGATCAGGGGGAGGGTGATTTTCTTCTCCTTCACGTCGCCCAGGGTGGGCTTGCCCAGCAGGGCTTTGCGCCCCTCGAAATCCAGGATATCATCGCGGATCTGGAAGGCCAGTCCCAGCTTCTCGCCGAATGTCCGCAACGCTTCCCGGGCAGGCCCTTCCTGGTCCGCGGTGACCGCCGCCAGCTCGCAGCAGGCGGCAAACAGCGCTGCGGTCTTGTCGGCGATCATGTCGAAGTACACCTCTTCGGTGATGTCCAGCTTGCGTGCCTTGGCGATCTGCAGCAGCTCCCCCCGGCTCATCCGCCGGGCCGTGGTGGAAAGGATATCCAGCATGGTGAAGTCGCGCAGGTCCAGCATCTCGGTCAGCGCCTTGGCCAGCAGGTAGTCGCCCACCAGCACCGAGACCTTGTTCT
>QZKQ01000058.1 GCA_003599535.1 Candidatus Zixiibacteriota bacterium
GGTTGCCGCCAGGATTGGAATCCGTCGGCAGACGGATGATTCCTGGCGGCTGACCTGCCGGAAATCGCTGCGCTTCAATTCCGGCAGGAACTCATTATGTTAGGCGTTCTAAGGGACCGCTGCGCTTCAATCCTGGAGTTAACACATATATGTTATTCGATAACGCCTCCGGGAGCGCGAGGATCCCGCGCCCCCGGAGCACACAATCTTACTGCACGTCCACCAGCTTCATGTCGAAGACCAGGGTAGCGTTGGGGGGGATGGGGCCCCGGCCGGTCTCGCCGTAAGCCAGATCCGGCGGGACGATCAGCCGGCGCGTGCCGCCCACCTTCATCCCGGCCAGACCTTCGTCCCAACCGGCGATGGGAGCGGCGCCCAGAACGAATTCCAGGGGCCGGCCCCGGTCTATGGAACTGTCGAACTTGGTGCCGTCCTGCTGCAGCCAGCCGACGTACTCCACCGTCACCATCTTGCCCGGTTCGGCCACCGCGCCGGTCCCCTCCTCAATCACCTGGATGCTCACTCCCGCCGGAGTCAGCGTGGCGGGGATGGTGTCCAGCGGGACCATCTGATCGGACAACTGCTCCTGCTGCTGCTCGCCTTCCGAGCCGCCTTGGGCCTGCTGTTCCGTCTGCTGCTTTCCACCGCAACCCGCCATAATAACCAATCCGGCGGCCAACAACCAGGGTAGGAAGTGTTTCATGGTAATCTCCTGAATTGAACAGTGTGGTTTACCGTTTATTCCTGATAGGATTTGCTGACCATACCTGCACCAAGTTCCCGGGAAAGCGTATCCAGGGCGGTCAAATACAGGCCCGTGGTCCACTGCCGCAGCAGCCCGGCGGCCGCCTCCGGATCGGTTTCATGCAGCCGCCCGGCGGTTTGTTCCACCGGCCCCTGCAGGGCGCGGATATTCTCTTCGACGGAGGCGAGAGTCCGGCGCCAGGTGTCATCCCGCGCCCCGAAGCGCCGCCGCGCTTCCTGGTTTAACCGTGAAAAGCTCCAGAACGCCTCCCGCGGATCGGCGGGCGAGAACCGTTCCACCTGCGCTTCGTACTCTTCGGCCAAGGGGGGGCCGCCGCCCAGGTCCCAGCCCGGAGGGAACCCTGCGCCGTAGTACACCGGCAGGAAGGGCGAGGCACAGGGCGGCCCCTGGCAGATCCACCACACCAGGCCCAGGCCGGCGGGGCGGTCGGCCCGGAGCTGGGCGATGAAGCTGGTCTGCGTGGTGTTGTTGCAGATGGGGTGGACGCCGGCGGTGTGGGGGTCGGCCCCTTCCCATGAGCGGTACAGTTCGGCCCATTCGTAGTGGTCGCGCAGGATGCCGGCCACCAGGGCCGCGTCCAGCTTCTGCCGCGGCTTGACCGAGAAAGGCAGGTCGGGCGTCAAAGGCAGCGGTTCGGTCACGTGCCGCAGACCGCTCCACTGCCGGCAGAAGTTGGCTGAATCAGCGGCGATGTCGGGGTTGGCATAGGCCCGGGCAAAGTCAAACTCCCCGTCGCGCTGGGTGTCGTACCAGCCGCGTTTTTGGGCGTACTTCACAATGTCCCTGGAGGCCAGCACGTTTTCCTTGTCCTGCAGGTTCACCCGGCGCACGCTGTAGGTGTTGGACAGCATGGCCACGTGGTCGTCGGGGACCCGCTGCGCCAGCCAGTGCGTGCCGTGGACGGCGCAGAAGAGCCAGCCTTCGTAGGGATCGCAGATGATGTAGGTGCGCCCCGAGGCGTCATAACCGAAGCGCTCCACCAGTTGGCCCGCCAGGATGACTCCTTCCCGGGCGGTGCGGGCCCGCTGGGCCACCAGGTGGCGCAGGTCGTAACTGATCCCGCCGCCGGACAGGTCGGGCCGGTCTTCCCGCGAGGGGCAGTTGTCGGAGGTGACGCAGACGCCCCACTCGTTCAGGAAGCTGTCGGAAAACTTCATGCCCGGCATTTGGGACCAGAGGTAAGCCCAGGTTTCGACCGGCTGTTCGATCCGGGCGCCGCCCACCAGGGTCAGGGAATCGCCCGGCGCGAAGGTCCGGCGTTCGACCTTGCGGTGGTGCACCACTTGGGGCGGGCCGTCGTCCTCGTTATGCGCCACGATGACGTAGCCGTCAGCGGAAGCCTCCCGGCCCACGATGACGGAGAAGCAGCCGGCGGAGGAGGTAGTGGCCAGAACCAGGATAGCCCCGATGAGACTAATCAGCAGAAGGGGCAGTTTGAACTTCATGCCGTTACCTCGGGAAGGTATTTGTCCATAAAATACCGGAAAGAGCGGTTTCTTCGCTTTGCCTCTTCAATGGATAAGCATTTCAAGATTTCGATCATGAAATCGGCACGTAAGTAGCGTTCCGGCACCAACTGGTCGAATTGCTCCTTAACTAAATCATTAGTAGATTTATGTGCCTTGATTTTCAGGCGCCGGCAATCCTTTTCACTGAATCCCGCCAAATACCAACTCTCGATCTCTCTGACAACCACGGCGATGTTATCGGTCTCTATGCTTTGATACTTTCCTTCTTCGAGTAGCTTTTGTTTTCTAACACTCACGCAAGGCGCGCTGTTCAAGTCTTTAATCAAGATATAATCAGCCCGTATTCGTCTAAAGCTATCGATAAACCGGTCAACCTCCCGTTTAGTCCAGCCGGAATGCTCCAATATTTTGATTCCTTTGTACTTTTGTTTCAGAGGCGGTACTATGACGGTTTCGAAGAACCTGACATCGTCCCGTCCTTCGACCATGAGGAAGAGAGTATCCGGATCCGTCATGGCATATCCAGCAGATTTTGAACGTAAAGCTCATCGATGCCTAATTCGTTCTCGAGGAATACCTTCACCGCTTCACTCTCCGCGGGTTTTTTAACCACTGAAAACCCATCTTCATCGCGGGATACCAATAACAGGTTCTCCAGCCCTGCGTGACGGACAAATTCCGGATTATGTGTGGTGACGATGATTTGCTTTTTCTTGGAAGCATCCATCATCAAATTGACCAATCTCGAAACTAGATGCGGATGAAGGTACTTTTCAGGTTCTTCGATAATAACTAAATCATTGTCCTCAAAAAATAGTGCAATAATGAGGGCTATTACATTAATTGTGCCATCGGATAATAGGTTGGCGGGGAGAAATTTGCCTTTGGAATAACTTTCCTGTAATGTAAGTAACATTGCCCGATCACTGGACGTGACAACATTAAGATCTTCGACATAGGGCAACACATCATTAATTAAATTAAGCAATTTGATTCTGTCATCACTTGCCAGTATCTTTTTTAGCACAATGGATAAATTTGCGCCATTCTCATCTAGCTCTGATCGTCCCGCTGTAACGAGAGATTCTTTAATCAATTTGGATTCTATATCGTAAAAGGAAAATCTAGAAATACGAAGTTGAAGTGGCCAAGACGTAATAGAAGGCTCATTTAACATTGTTGATTTCATTTTACCATTTTGCACACCAAGGCTGAACATTTGAAATGCCAACGATTTCGATTCGTCGTTCTTTATATTCGAAAACTTAGGAGAAATATGATTCTCCGTTAACGCGAGATTCTCCGGTTTATCAATTTCTATACTGGTATGACCATTATCGGATGAGACTTTTATGGAGCCGCTACCAAGTATTTTCCTGTTTTCTATACCTGGAACTTCGAAAATAGAGTACTCGCACGCGTAGGTAAGGATTTCTGAAACTGCACGTTTTTTAGTCTTATGGGCTGGGTTTATGTTAATTCTGTAAACTGCCGTGGTTGTATTAATATTTAAAAATCCAACATCAAGTCTCACACCAATAAGGCCGGGGAAATATGCTGAAATTTCAAGAGACATACCCGATTGGGATGCGATCCGTATATTTCCCAAGTATTCTTCTGATCCTTGAAGAGTTATAGCGCTATCCAATCCTACGGTAACAATATTTTTAAGAAATCTAAATGCCTGTACAAAATTCGACTTCCCCGACGCATTGGCCCCGATGAGCACGTTGAACGGGCCCAACTCCACATCGAGCTCTTTGAAGCTCTTGAAGTTGCTGGCTTTCAATCGTGTTACTGTCATGATACACCTCCTTATTACGTAATGGTTACTCTTCCCCTCACGCTCAGTCCCCTCCCCCTATCCCCTTTCCGTATAATGCCTCTTCAACCAGCGGCACAGGCCGTCCAGGCCGGGGAACAGGACCCGCTCGTTGATGCCGGCCTGGTCCAGCTTGTCGCGCACCTCCCATTTCAGCTCGGCGGGGACGATGACGCGCCGTTCCGCCTGGGGGTGCCGCGCCAGGATATCCTCCAGCGCCAGCCTCGGGTTGGTGATGACCGAGTGCAGGGCGTACTGGTTGACGATGCGCTCGTTCATGGACGGCGGCTCGAAGAACAGCACCCAATCTTCGGCGCTGACGGTATCGAACTGCGGCAGCGTGGGGTAGAGCCGCGACAGCATCTCCACGGTGAAGGCCGCCGCCCCTTCCCGCTTCAGCTCGTCACGGAAGACGTCCGGCAGCAGTTCGTGCAGGCGCACGAAATCCACGCACCAGACGGCCCCATCACAGTCCATGCGGGACAGGTCGGCGGTGACGAAATGCAGGGCCACGAAGGGCGAAAAGGTCCAATCCAGCAGGCGCGTGGGCAGCCCGTGGTGCTGGGCGATGGTCAGCCAGTTCCACACGGTGAAGCGGTGCGCCGCCTCCACCCGGGCATACTTGATGAAGTTGCGGATGAGGTGCAGCTCCAGCCGGTCGGCGTTGGGTCCCAGACGGTGCAGCGAAGGGCGCAACGGCGCGTCCTCCTGGGCGTGGCCGCGGAAGGCGTAATTGGAGCGGAACCGCCGCAGGTCCGGCTGCCACGACCGGGCGTACAGCGCTTCGATCAACTCGGTCCAGGAGGTTACCCGGACGTCTTCAGGGAAAGACATGGGATGATGATTCGATAAATGTACGCGAGCAGAACCAGTGCTTGAGAAGCGCCAGCCAGCGTGGGCTCAGTGCTTTTGATGAACCCCCTTCAGGGGGCTTGGTGGTACATAGCCCACTGCTTTAGCGGTGGGGGTGAAGGCGGTCTCGCCCCGCCCGGGAATGAATTCCCGGGCTATCATCCTGCAGTCCCGCTAAAGCGGGACGCTTCATGGTTCGACCCCGTCAGGGTCGTAAAAGAGGAGGATGGGGGTCGTTCTTCTCCCCGGGCTGACGCCCGGGGCTACTATTGTATCATCCCTGCGGGATGAAAATCAGACTGCAGACTACCGACTACTCTCCTGACTCCTGGCTTCTGCCCTACCAGTTCTTCTCCATCAGGTCGAACAGTTCCAGCAGCCGCTCCAGGTCCTCATCGCTGTAGTATTCGATTTCGATGGAGCCGCCCTTGCCGGGCTTGTGGTGCAGGCGCACATGCGTGCCCAGCAGGGTGCGCAGGCGGTCTTCCACCTGGCTGACGTGCGGGGATTTCTTTTTCGCCGGAGCCGGGGGTTCGGCTTCGGAGGAGGCCAGTTTGCGGGCCAGGGCCTCGGCCTTGCGCACCGACAGCCCCTCCTTCATGATGCGCTTCCACAGGGTGGCCTGGCGGTCGGGATCGTCGAAGGCCAGGATGGCGCGGGCGTGCCCGGCGGTGATATCCCCCGAGCGCAGGCTGGCCTGCACCTCCGTGGAGAGGTTCAGCAGGCGCACGGTGTTGGCCACCGCGGCGCGGCTCTTGCCCACCCGCCGGGCGATCTCTTCCTGGGTCAGGCCGTGCTCTTCGGCCAGGCGATGGAAACCCTCGGCCTGTTCCAGGGCATTCAGATCCTCGCGCTGCAGGTTCTCGATCAGGGCCAGTTCCAGCGATTCCGATCCATCCGCCACTTCGGCGATGAAGGCGGGAATGCGCTCCAGGCCGGCCAGGCGCGAAGCCCTCAGCCGGCGCTCCCCGGCAATGAGCTCATATTCGCCGCCCGCCCGCCGCACGATGATGGGCTGCACCACCCCCTTGGCGCGGATGGAGTCGGCCAGATCCTTCAGCGCCCCTTCGTCGAAGGTGGTGCGGGGCTGTTGGGGGTTGGCGCGGACGCGGTCCACCTCGATTTCGGCGAAGCGGGGGGCGCGCCCCCCCAGGTCGGCGCCTTCCGGCAGCAGTGCGGCCAGGCCCTTGCCCAGGCGGCTCTCTTTCTTATCCTTACCGTTCATGCGAAATGATCTCCTGGGCCAGCGCCAGGTAGTTCTGGGCGCCGCGCGAGGCGATATCGTAAAAGATGATGGGCTTGCCGAAGGACGGCGCCTCCGACAGCTTGACGTTGCGGCTGATGACAGTCTGAAAGACTTTGCTCTGGAAGTAACTCTGCACGTCGGTGCGCACCTGCCGGGAGAGGTTCAGGCGGTGGTCGTACATGGTCAGCAGCACCCCTTCGATCTCCAGGTTGTGGTTCAGGTGCTTCTGCACCAGGCGCACCGTACCCAGGAGCTGGGTGATCCCTTCCAGGGCGTAATACTCGCACTGGATGGGGATCATGACCGAATCGGCCGCGGTCAGGCAGTTCAGGGTCAGCAGGCCCAGGGAGGGGGGGCAGTCCAGGAGCAGGTAGTCGAACTCCTCCTTCAGGGGGGTCAGCACCCGGCGCAGCACCGATTCGCGGTGATCCATGGGCACCAGCTCGATCTCGGCCCCCACCAGGCGGATGTCGGAGGGGAGGATCTTCAGGTATTCCAGGTCGGTCTTCTGGATGGCCTCGTGGGGGTCCCGGCGGTGGATGATGACTTCATAGATGGTCGTCGGGCGGTTGCCGGCGGGGATGCCTATCCCCGAGGTGGCGTTGGCCTGGGGATCCACGTCCACCAGCAGCGTGCGGCGTTCGGCAGCGGCCAGGAAGCAGGCCAGGTTGACCGCCGTGGTGGTCTTGCCCACGCCGCCCTTCTGATTGGCGATGGCGATGATGCGACCCATGGGATTCCGTTGGTTTACATCCGTGTCGTGCCGTGGCCCCAGGGTTGAAACCCTGGGCTACTATCATGCTACCCGCTGAAGCGGGTGCGGCATCAATCAATAGATTTTGGTAAATTATCTATTATAAAATCAGGTAATCTCACTAACGCTTTTGGATTTTCCCATGTTGACCAGTCAGTGAATGATCCTTTATAGATGACGGCACTTGTTTTATTGATTTTTTCTGCATATTCCTCATCTTTTTCAAACTCATACAAAACACCCGAGAATTCATCTCCCATCATATACATATTCCATGTTCTTAGAACTAAAACATTTGCACATCCTGTTATAAGCTGATCTTGTTTGGTTAGTAAATCGTTTCTAACTTTTTTAGTTGCTTCCGGTACTAACCCCCACAATGATATTCCCCATGAAACAACATTAATGATCGCGTCTTCTTTCTCTGGGTGAAGAATGCTAATTGATAGTTCTTCAGCGTCGGGGGCATCGAATATTAATCTCTGGCCTTTCCCTACAGCAACAATTCTTCTTTTAATATGTTGATAAGTGCTCTCTCCAAAGTCGTCATCTAACAATAAAGCTGGTAAACGGTCGGGAACAGGCCAGGATTTCAGATTCAACGATAAGTTTATACAAAGATTTTCCTTTTTCAACCGACTCCTGAGGTAGTTTTTAAAGTGATTATAACCCTGCTCAATGTCCCATTCTCTTATTCTCTTTACTTCTGCATTGAAAGATAAACCATTCTTTAGGGTTAGCGTAAAATCAGGTCCTTCTCTGTATTTCTCATATTCAATTTTCTCGAGTGTGAAGCCAAGCGAATCCATAAACATGTATGCTGCTTCAATCTCAGTAAAAACGTCGAGTTGATCATCCCGATTATTTGCTTTAGAGAACTTCGCCCTAACCTTCGCCTCGTACAATTGAATGAATTCACTGAATTCCTTCTGGGAATTCATCATTTGATTTAAACTCTCCCGAATTGGATCATCTTCTACCAATTCGGATAGTATGCTTTCATCTGTTCTCATGTAACAGTCTCTCTTACTCTCTTGCCAGGTGCGTTGTTGCATCTCCTTCAGGATTTGCACTCCCGGTTAACATTGTGTGATCGCACTGGGATCTACTTCATCACCCTCTCGTGCGAACCCGCGAAGCGATAAAAGATCTGTGATCCCTGATGAATTGTCCGCCGGGCTTCTGGCTCCTGGCTTCTGGATTCTTCATCTGTGTTCATCTGTGCAATCTGTGGCTAAATCACCCCACATCCATCAGCTCCATCTTCGCCCCGTAAGCCCGTTCGAAGTGCCGCCGCAGGGGGGCGAAACCTTCCAGCTCGGGGTCGCGGGCGACCCAGGCGAAGGCGTCGGTGCGGGCCGATTCGAGCAGCTCCCGGTCGGCCAGGGGGTCGGCCAGGCGCAGATCCGGCGCGCCGCTCTGGCGGGTGCCGAAGAACTCCCCGCCGCCCCGGATACGCAGGTCTTCCTCGGCGATGGCGAAGCCGTCCTCGGTGGCCTCCAGCACCGCCAGCCGGTCGCGGGCTTCGCGGGTCATGGGCGGATCCACCACTAGGACGCAGACTCCCCGGTGCTGTCCGCGCCCCACCCGGCCGCGTAACTGGTGCAACTGCGACAGGCCGAAGCGCTGCGCCCCCATGACCGCCATTACGGAGGCGTTGGGTACGTCAATGCCCACTTCCACCACCGCGGTGGACACCAGCACGTCCAGGCGGTGAGCGGAATAATCGGCCATGACCGCCTCCTTCTCCTCGGTGGACATCCGGCCGTGCAGCAGCCCCAGGCGGTAGGGGTGCAGCGGTCCCTGGCTCAACTTGCCGTAGGCTTCCACCGCCGCCTGCAGGTCGAGCTTCTCGGACGTCTCCACCAGCGGGTAAACGATGAACGCCTGCCGCTCCTTGCGCAGCTCCGTTTTCAGGAAATCGTACAGGTCGTCACGCCGCTTGCCGTCCAGGATGCGGGTGACGATGGGCTGGCGCTGTTTGGGGCGCTCCTTCAGCAGGGAGACGTCCAGATCGCCGTAGAGCGTCAGGGCCAGGGACCGGGGGATGGGCGTGGCGGTCAGAACCAGCACGTCGGGGCGTTCGCCCTTGCGCCGCAGTTCCAGCCGCTGGGCCACCCCAAAACGGTGCTGCTCGTCCACCACCGCCAGCCCCAGGTTGTGAAACTCCACCCCTTCCTGGATCAGGGCGTGCGTACCGATGACCACCCGGGCGTGCCCCGAAGCGATCTCTGCCAGGCGCTTGCGCCGGGCCGCCGCCGGCAGTCCCCCCAGCAGCAGCGTGACCGGCACTCCCAGGCCGGCGAAGAACGGATCCATGGTGCGGAAGTGCTGTTCCGCCAGCACTTCGGTAGGCACCATGACCGCCCCCTGGTAGCCGCCTTCCACCGCCATGGCCAGGGCCGCCATGACCACCGCGGTCTTGCCCGACCCCACATCCCCCTGCAGCAGGCGGTTCATGGGGAAGGGGGATTCCATGTCCTGCCGGATCTCGGTCAGGACCCCCCGTTGCCCCCGGGTCAGTTCGAAGGGGAAATGCCGCGCCGCCCTGGCGGTCAATCCCCCCGGCTGGGGATGGGGAAAGGCGATGCCCTGCTCCCGGGTCTTGCGCCGGTGCTGGCGCAGCGCCAGGGAGAGTTGCAGGAGGAACACTTCCTCGTACTTCAACCGGCGCAGGGCCAGCTTCCAGTCTTTCTCCTTCTGCGGAAAATGCGCCTGGACCAAGGCCTCCTCGCGTTCCGGCAACCCGTAGGTGTCGCGCAGCTCGGGCGGCAGGATCTCGGGAATCTTTCCCCGGGCCAGGTTTACCGCTGCGGCCATGATTTTGCGCAGGCCGCGGCTGTCCAGTCCCGCCCGGGCCAGGGCGTCGTTGGACGAGTACAGGGAAATGATGGTGCCGGTCCGGGCGGTCATACCCCGCCGCTCTTCCTCGTCCAGGAAATCCACCGCGGGATGGACCATCTGGATACGGTCGCGGTAGAGGCTCACCTTGCCGCTGAAGGCCACCGTCTGGCCCCGCTGAAAAGCCTTGCTCCACCAGTGCAGCCCCTGGAAGAAAACCCCGCGCAGGAACCCGGTGCCGTCGGCGATCTCCACTTCGAAGCGGCGGCTTAAGGGCCCGCCGCCGATGGTCTTGAAGGTGGACACCTTGCCCACCACCGTGACCTCGCGGTCCGAAAGGGTCAGAGCCCGCACCGGCACGATCAGGGAGCGGTCCAGGTAGCGGCGCGGCAGGTAGTAGAGCAGGTCCTCCAGGGTGCGGACGTTGATCCGCTCCAACTGCCGGCCCCGCTGCGGCCCCACGCCGGGGACGTACTGCACGGGAGTATCCGGGCTGCCGTGAGGATGATTGGCTTCCCGCGGCGCCGGAGGGGTCGGATCGGGTTTGGGCTTATTGACGGCGGACACGATAGGTCAGGACGGTTTCCTGGTCCGGTTGGACGGGGACCTTGAACTTCACCTCGAAGGCGCTGGTCTTCTCGTAGGGATGGGAGGATTCCAGGATTTCCCAGGCGCCCCACAGATGTTCCACCACCGTGACTTCCACCCGCTCAGCCTTGTGATTGCGGATTTCCACCCGGTAGGTCTCTTCGCGCACCCGGTCGGAGATGCGCTGCATGTTGGTCATCTGCTTTTCGGCGCTGAGGTCGAAGGCCGATCCCACCACCAGCCGCACTTCCTCGTCGCGGGGGGTGTGGTCAATGCGGTCTTCGCCCACAAATTCCAGGGTGTTGTCGTCATCGCGCTGGTAGACCCGCACCTTGCCCGCGGGCAGCGGCAGACCCAGGCCCCGGGCCTTCTCGTTCTGGAAGACCAGGTTGACCATCACTTTTTCCGGATTTTTCTGGCTGTCGAACACGTACTCCCGGTGCGCCTCCACCGTGGCCGGGGGAAACAGGCTGATCTGCTTGGTCTGGCGGTCGCGCAGGGTGGTGGGCTGATCCAGGGTGTACATGTGGTATTCGAAGAAAGCCTTCTCCTCGAATTTGGGCGCGGCCTGGGATTCGGCCATCATGGGCACCATCCGTTCGCGCCCCCCGTCGAAGGGGCCGGGCGGCTGCACCAGGCGCACGTCCCCGGCGATCAGCTTCAGTTTGGCGTTCTCGTAGGTGGCCCCGGAATGGTTTTCGAGGGATACCCAGGAAGCGAGCTCCAGCCGGTCGGTCTTCTCGCCCGTCACCGCCACGTACTCGGCGTGCCAGTTCATACCGTGAGTCAGGTAGGACAGCTCGGCGTTGCGCCGGCCGGCTCGGTCCCCCTGCAGGGTCCACACCAGGGTGGGTTCGGTGCGCAGGCCGCCGGGCAGTTCGCCGAAGCGGATATCGCGCACGGCGTCGGGCACGATGACCATGATCTGGCCGTCGCCGCGGCGCAGGATCAGCTCGGTGCCGGAAGCCGACTGCAGGGTCCCCTCGAACATCTCGCCCTGCTCGGTGTAGACCTGGATGGGCTGATTGAGGTACTTCTCCAGCAGGCGCTCGCGGGAGACCAGGTCGTATTCGAAATTCTGCTCGAAGATGGCGGCGCCGTCCAGCGTCAGGTGCACGGAGGTGGGATCAATCTGGGCGGCCACGTCGGCGATTTCGACCTGGAAGAGGCCTTTTTGCACCTCGATGGGCCGGGTTTCCTTCACCAGCCCCAGGTTCTGGTTGTATACCGTAACGGACACCTGGGCGGCGGCGGTCTGGGCCATAAGCAGGATACCTGTGATGAAAAGAGTGGATTTCATGATTCGCCTCGAGAAGGGTAGCGGGTTGCGATGGAATTTACCTATGTAACCAGTCAGCGGGGGAAAGTATCCCGCAGCCTCTTGACCACGGATTACACGGATAATGGGATGGCGCAGATTTTACGAACCATAAATACCAGACTTTAGATCAGCGGGAACCCGCGGTTCTAACCGCCTCCTCCACGCTGTCAAAAATCTGGAAGACGCTGTTCAGGCGGGTGATCTGCAGCACGGTGCTGACCTTGGGCGAGAGGTTGGCCAGGTAGAAGCCGGCGCCTCGCTCGCGCAGCGTGCGGTGGGCGGAAATCAGGATACCCAACCCAGTAGAGGACATGCCGATAACCCCCGACAGGTCCAGCACGAACCACTTCCGCCCGTGCTCCAGTTCGGCCTCCAGGTTGCGGCGGAACTGCAGCGCGTCGCTTTCATACATCATGCGCCCGCCCAGCACGAACACGGCGCCGCCGCCCTGGGGGCGGACCTCCAACGTCATGCCGCTCATATCGCCCTTTCCGTTGCCTGCCGGCTCGAAGGCTGCCATTCGGTCCGTCCGGTTCATGGTTGCCGCCGGAATAACTTGTCGAAGAAGCGGTGCAGGCTGTGGGGGAAACCCCCGTGCCGCAGCAGGATACAGCGGCCCCGCAACGGTTCCAGCCCCAGCCGCTGGCAGGCGGCGCGGGTCTGGGGGGTGTCGGAATCGTCCTGCAGCCAGACGTACTTCAGGCCGGCGGCGGCGCACTCTTCCAGCGCCTGCAAGGCGTTGTCCCCCTTGGTCAGGATGACCGCCGCTCCGGCCGGTTCGGGTAGATCTTTCAGCGAAGGGTAGATCGGCTGCCCGTTCACCGTCCCGCCCTTGGGGTTGACCGCCAGGGCGCGAATGCCGGCCTTGTTCAGGTCCTTCCAGGCCGCCGCCCCGAACCGTTTGCCCGTGGACGACACCCCGAAGATGGCCAGGGGTTGCTTCTGATAAAACTCATCCACTGTAATCATGGCCGCACTCCTTTCCCGTGAACCGGACGCGAGGCCTCGGAATCACGGAGGCAACAGTTGAAACAGGTAACCACCCCCACCGCATTTCCGCCAGGACTCTCGTCACGTTGCCGCCAGGATTGCCACGCAGTGGTCCCTTCGGGAAAGCGCAGCGATTCCTGGCGGCGGGGGTCGCTTCCTCCCGTCAGAATCGCAGATTTCCACCGATTTGACAGATTACGCGGATTACATGGTTCGACCCCTTCGGGGTCGTGAAGATGAGGAGGCGGATCATCTCCGTAGGTTTCACCTACGGCTATCCATGTTCAACCCTGTCGGGTTGACCTCTGCGCCCGTTCATCGTCGCGCGAAGCGAAAAGAGGGGCTGTGCCACCTACCCATGTTCGACTCCTGCGGAGTCGTTCGAATCAGCGAAATCCGTTACATCAGCGGAAATCTGCGATTCAGACTACGGGCGGGGGCCCCGCGGGGGTTCCTTCGTCATCCCGCAGGGACTTCTTCGTCATAAACCCCGCCTCTACGCGACGATGAGAGGGGCTCCTGCGTCACAAACCCCGCCCCAATGCGGGAAATGAATCGCCTCCTGCAAATCCGGGAATTGCCGCGTGCCATCACACCCGTGGCTAACAGTCAACGGCTAAAGGCTAACGGCCAACCGCCAACGGCTACTTCACCAGCACCGCTTTGCGCACCTGGACGCCGAAGGCCGATTCCAGCCGCAGGAGGTAGATCCCCGAAGCCAGGCCGTGGGCCTCCCAAGTCACTTCGTGGCGCCCGGCGGAGAATGCCCCTGAAGCCAGCCGCGCCACCGTCCGGCCCGACAGGTCGCAGGCCGTCAGGGTGACGTCCCCGGCGAGAGGCAGGGTAAAGGCGATACGGACGGCGGGATTAAAGGGATTGGGCCGGGGCGCTTCCAGGGCGAAGCGGGAGGGTGCCGCCGCCGGCGGTTCCGGTTCCACTCCGACGCCGTCGTTGCCCAGGGGCCGCACGTACACCTCATAGGGGGAATTCTGCAGGGTGGCGCCGTTGTAATCGAAGTAGTGTCCGGGACCGAAGTGGACATAGTCCCCCACCAGATCCGGGCCGCCGGAAGCCTGGGTCATCTCCAGCCAGATCCAGAAGTGCTGTTCCGGCATGGTGTAGCCCAACTGGGGGATGGAGGAAATGTCAATAACCTTCCAGTTGGGGTGAATTTCGGAGGCGTCCACGGTCACGGCCACGCTGCCCAGCTCCGCTCCCGGCTGGAGGGGAGGGGTGCCGGTGTCGAACGCGTGCAGGGTGAAGCTGCCGGTTTCCCAGCACCTCACGCGGACGTGTCCGAAGCCCTGGAAGCCCGGTGTCTCGAAGTACACCAGCGGCCCCGATCCCTGGTCGTAATGCAGGGTCAGCAGTTGCGGCTGGTAGCTGTAGCCGCGGGCGTCCCAGCCCAGTTCCAGGGTCCAATCGCCGCGGGGGAAGATTTCCACCGCCCCCGCCTTGCAGGTGTCGTTGGCGTGATTCTGGTCCCCTTGCAGCATGGTGTAGGCGTCCACGAAGACCACGGTGTCCGGCGCCGAGGTCCAGGAGATGCTCATGGTGGTGTCGGTCTGCCCCGGCAGGTTCCACATGGGCGTCGTGCCGAAGATATGAGCCGACCCATCAGTGCGCCAGAAGGCGGTGAACAGGTTCGGCTCCAGGCCCAGATTGCCGAAGGTGGCCGTGCCCTCGAAGCCGTTCACCGTGGGGAAGGGGACGTGCAGCCGCGTAACGCCGGCGTCGTCGTCCAGCACGTCATTGACGTAGACCTCCACGTCGTCCAGGAACATCCCCTGGCCGTTGCCGGTGGTGTGGTCACCGTCGGTGATGACCCGCCAGCGCAACTGGATGGTCTCCCCGGCGTACTGGGTCAGGACCATCATCGAATCCCCGTTGTAGGGCAGGCCGGGGACGAACTGCGCCCAGCCGGGGTACCCCGCCCCGCCCCGGGCGTAGTCGTAAAACAGGGTGTCCCAGATTTCCCCGTCGGCGCTGGCTTCCACGAAGTAGTAATCGCGCAGGGCGGTGCTGGTCCCGTGAGTGGAATCCGGCAGGTCGCAGCGGGTCCAGTACTTGAACTTGGTGGAGTACCCTTCCGGGATGTAGATGGGCGGCGAAATCACGGCGTCATTGATATAGAAATGGTCGTCGTCCACCCGCATGGCATGGGTGGGGGAATGCGCGTCCAGGGTGGTCCATTCCCACCAATCGCCGAAGGGGGGGCCGGTCTCGAAGGTCAGCGGCCCGCCGACCTGGGTGCCGTCGGCGTCATTCTGCAACAGGATGGTGCTGCCGTCCCGCACCACGATGTCGTCCACGAAGTACCCGGTGATCTCAGGGTGCCCCTGGGAACAGACGGCGCGGTCGGAAGCCAGGGTCCAGCGGATCTTCACGTTGCTGGTCTGGTATCCGGCCAGGTTGAAACTGGCCTGCAGCCAGCCGCCGGAGGAGTCGGCCCAGCCGGGGACGCCGGATCCGTACCCCCACACTGTCCCGAAAGAAGAGAGGCTGGTGCAGGTGTACGGGGGCGAGGTCGGGGAGATCACCTGCCAGGTGGTCCCACCGTTGGTGGAAATCCAGACGTTGGCCCCGTCCCAGCCGTTGTAGGGGGGCGCTGCCGGCGAGTTGGTGGTGCTTTCCATGTACCAGCGCACCCGGAAACTCAGGGTCGGATTGGCGGTTCCCTGCAGGTTGAGGGTGGGCGTCACCAGGTGCTGCAGCCAAAGGTTGTAGTAACCCATCCACAGGGAATCCCCGCACCACCAGGAATTGCCCGACCAGGCCTGGAAGGGGTCCGGGTGCCACTGCGGGCCGACGTCGGTCAAATCTTCCCGGGTCCAGCCGGTCGGTTCCATCTCGAAATCTTCGAAGAAGATGGTGGAATCCTCGTCCGTGCCGTCGGCGGCGGGAACGGAGATATTGGGCACTTCGCGCACGGTGGGCGCCAGGGTCGCGCGACGCGCCTGGGGACCGGCGTCGCCGGCCAGGGCCAGGGCCGCGACAGCCAGTAAAAGCAGAGCCGGGATGAACGCACGCAGGGATGTCATGATGCCTCCGGGGGATGACCTTCTGAACTGCAGATTATTTCAAGAGTATCGCCTTCTTTATCTCGCTCCCCCATTCCGTCTCCAGCCGCACAAGGTAGACTCCCGAGCCCAGTCCGGACCCGTCGAACACCACCTCGTGCATGCCGGGCAGTTTCCACCCCTCCGCCAACGTGGCGACCACCCGTCCGGCCGTGTCGTAAACCCGTAAAAGGACGTGGCCGGGAGCCGATAGCTGATAGCCGATCGCCGCGACCGGGTTGAAGGGATTGGGGTGCGCCTCATGCAGGGCATACCGCGCCGGTTGCGCCGGAAGGTCTCCCGGCGCGACCCCCGCCAGCACCTCTTGGACCGCCCGCCAGACGTCGTAGATGCCCCAGCCCAGCAGGGTGTCGGGGTTGGCCGTCTGGGTGCCGGTGGCCTTCAGGAAAGCGTGCACCTCCATGGGAGTCAGGCCGGGATTGGCCTGGAGCAGCAGGGCGCAGGCTCCGGCGGTGATGGGGGTGGAAAAGGAGGTGCCGCTGCTGAACCCGTACACATCGCCGGCCAGGGCCACCTTGACCGGGGTTCCCAGCGCCGCCAGGTCGGGCTTGATCCGGCCGTCGTAGGTCGGCCCGTAGGAGGCGAAGCCGGCCCGGGTGGAATCGGTGTTCACCGCGCCGCAGGAGAGTACGCTGTCCCCGTCCGCCGGGACGTTCATCTTATTGCCGGGATACCCCTGGTACCCGCGGTTTCCCACGGAATTCAGCACCACCACGCCCCGGGCCACGGCGGCGTCGGCGGCGATGGTGGTGACGGCGGTGTTGCCGTCGCGCATGGGATAGGTGTATTGAAAACTGTTATCGAAGGCGTAGTAGGAGACGGAACTGGTCACCACCTGGCAGCCCAGGGAATCCAGCCACTCGATCCCCGCGGCCCAGTTGTCCTCTTCGATCTGGTTCTCGCCCACGGTGTTTTCCGTCTTGGCCAGGGCCACCGAGAGGCCGTAGGCCGTGCCGATCAGTTGGCCCTCATCGTACCCGGCCAGGCAGGAGAGCGTCTTGGTGCCGTGGGACCCTTCCCCCATCTGCCCGGGGTCGTTGGCCACGCTGGAATCGCCGTTGACGAAGTCCCAGGTGGCCACGATCTCCAAAGACGCGAAACAGACGTGGTCCAGGTCGTCCCAGCCGGCATCCAGCATTCCCACCAGCACCCCCTGGCCGGTGTAACCCGCCTCGTGCGCCGGGGGGAAGTTTTCCACCGCGTTCTGCAGCCAGGAATCGCCGTAGTCGTCGGTTCCCTGCAGCGAGCGGCCGGGCAGGGCGGAGGCCTCGACCGGGTCGGGGTCACGGCGGAAGCGGCGCACCGGTGCGGTCCGGTCTATGCAGGGCAGGGTCCGCACGGCCCATTCCTGCGCCGGAGTCAATTCGAAGCTGGCGGCGTTCAGAGTCCGGCTGACGGCGTGGGGAACCACCCCGGTCAAGGCCTCAATTTCCCGCAGGTAAGCGGGGAATACGGGCAAATCGGCCGCGCTCAGCAGATCGCCGGAGCGGACCTTGGCCAGCCGCTCGCGGGTGCGGGGCAGGAGGCGCGCCTCTTCTTCCTGCAGCGCCTGCCGCAAGGTTGCGGGCGTCCGATACCCCTTATCCGTGAAGAAGACCCAGGTGCGGTTCTGCGCCCCGGCCGCGCCGGCCAGGAGCATCCCCGCGATCAGCAGTGCCAGGCGTATTTTCACAGCGAACCTGCGATTAAATCCATGGTGGAAGGCCAATCCAAAAGATAGGGAATTTTCCGTCCAAAGGCAAGCGGAAGTTACGCCTTTGTTTGAATTTCCCTTGCTTTTGACGCCAAAAATGGTTATACTGCCGGATGACGGACACCATCCCCCTTACCCAGGAGTCGCACATGGCCGAACCCAAAACTCCGCCCCCGGCGGCGCCTCCGCCCCCCGCCGGCCCGCGGCTGAACATTGCCATTGACGAGAACGTGGGCGAAGGCATCTATGCCAACCTGGTGCTGATTGCCCACACCCAGGCGGAATTCGTGCTGGACTTCGCCCGGGTGATGCCGGGCCTGCCCAAAACCAAGGTGCAGTCTCGCCTCATCATGGCGCCGCAGCACCTGAAGGGCTTCCTGCGCGCCCTGCAGGAGAACGTGGAACGCTACGAGACCCGCTTCGGCGAAATCAAGGTTGAAGGCCTGCCCGCCGACCGCGAGTATGGGTTCCGCCCCCCGGAAGTGTGATCTCAGCCGCGAGCGGCGAGCGGCGAGCTACAAGATGCGAGATGCGAGATGCGAGAAAGGGGCGGCCACATGGGGCCGCCCCTACTAACGACTAACGACCAACGACGAACGACTATTTCAGCAGCACCAGCTTCTGTGTCTGCGTGAAATCCCCCGCCTCCATCCTCACCAAATACATCCCCGAAGCCAGGCCAGAACCGTCGAAGGTCACCTCATGGGATCCGGCCTCCTTCCACCCGTGCACCAATACCGCCACCTCCCTTCCGGCCGTATCGTAGACCCGGAGAGTGACCCGGCCGGGAGCCGATAGCCGGTAGCCGATGACCGTTTCCGGATTGAAGGGGTTCGGGTGAGGAGCGTTCAGGGCGCAGGTCTGCGGCAACGCCGGAATCTCGGACGCCGTCAGGTAAGGCTCGAAACTCTCGCCCCCGTTGGCCCAGCCGTTCACCCATTCCCCATCCCCGGTGGTCAGCTTGACGTAGGTGAAGGCCGAAGTGTCGAACCGGACGTAGGGATAATCACCGATGTAGCCGGCATATTCGTAGGTCCCCGGATCGGCCGTCCCCGGCACGTTCTGGGTGCGGGTTACCAGCAGGCCGGCGCCGGCAGGCAGGGTCAGGTCCACCGGCCCCAGCATGGGCCCCTGCCACACGCCCGCCGGAGTCATCTGCATGATCCAGGCATCGAACTGCGTCGCGTTCTGCCCGGCGTTGATGATGCTCACGTCGAAGTCAAAGCTGCCTCCGGTGGCGGGAATCTGCACCGGCGCGCCGTAGGGCGTCAGGGTAAGGTTGACCGCGCCCGGCAGAGTATAATCGAAGGCGGTGGTGAATTTGTAGGCCCGCCCCGCCTGCAGCGGAGCAGCCGCCGGGGGATATTCGTTCCAGTAGGTCACCTGCAGACCGGTGGAATGATCGGGACTCTCAATTCCCACGGTGGCATAGAGAACTTGACTCATGGATCCGGCCAGGTTGTACACGGTGTGGTACTGGAATACGATATCCCCATCTCCGGTGGGTGTGGGCCAGTAGGCGGGATCGTAGAGGATGGCCTGGAAAGTCTGCCGGTAGGTGGACAAACTGTACGGTTTCATGTGGGACCATTCCAGGATGAACCGCGCCTGCGCGGAATCGTACCAGGCGCAGACCACGCCGGGATTGGTCTGCAGGTCATCCCAGAAGGGGCAGATATGGCCGTCCGGCCCGGCGGGGGAGGGAATGGGCCAGTTCATGAAATCATCGAAGGCCGGATTGGCGCGGGTGGACAGCCAGCCGTTGGAGCAGACCGTGACGATGTCCACCGCTTCCCCGTAGTAGCGGAAGGTGAAGGGCAGGGGCAGGTTGAGGGACATATCATTGGTCGGACCGGGATCAATAATCGGCAGAATGGTTCCCGGCCCGCCGTTGTTGGGGTCAATTTCCATCCACTCGTAGGCCGGGCACTGGGCGTAGTTGAGATCGGTATTATCGAAGCAGTAATAGCCGTAGGCGTCCGGCCCCTGGGGGCCGTCCGCGGCTCCGGCCAGGGTGACCGTGAACGAATCCACCGCCATGGCCAGGTTGGCGTGCCATTCGACGTACACCGTCACCACGTGCCCGGGCGGGGCGGTGGGCAGCGCGGTCAGGGTGAAGGGGTGCGCGGCATTGTTGGTGCCCTGCCCCATAGGGGCGTTGGGGAATTCCGCGGTCGCCTGGTCTACGAAGACATAGGGATCCGCGAGGCCCAGGCCGGCCCACACCGCGGAAGCGTCTTTATGGCCGGTGTTGCGCGCGTAGAGCACCAGGTTCGCGGTTTCGCCGGGCGAGAGCAGGGTGTCGGCGCCCTGGAACTGCGCCTCCAGCAGGTCCAGATCCCAGGACATGACCGGCAGGTACAGGCTGCCGGCCCAGGAACCCTGCGCCGCGAAGTTGATCAGCGCGATTTGCCCGGCGTGCCCATCCGGACAATTCCCCGAGACCAGGAGGACATCATGGTTCAGCCCGGCGGCGGTATCTCCGGGAGCCAGGTTGGGGTACACCATATAGCCGGTGGTCTGAAACAGGGGATCGAGCGAGGTGCTGACGGCAAAGACGTTGGTGGCGGTGACGCTGGCGCCGTAGTTTTTCAGTGTCAGGGTCAGCTCCGCCTGTTCTCCGGGGTTCAGGATGCCGTCCCCGTCGCCGTTGCTGGAGCCCACAGTGTCGTCGTCCACGGCGTAGGCGTAGAAGCCCACCGCCACATCCGCCTGAACCACGTTCAGGCTGTCCACGATGGGATGGTAGTTATGCTTCCACACCGTCAGCTTCACGTTGCCGGCGGCGGGCACATCGAAGGGCAGGACGACCTGGCCGTTGGCCCCGGTCACTCCGACTGACTGGTACAGCGGCGTCCCCGGCCGGTAGGCGGCCACTGTGGCCCCTTCCACCGGCCCCCCGCCCGGTTCCGTGACCGTCAGGGTCAGCGCGTTGATGCCCAGCAGGGCGCTGTCCGGCACATTGCATTCCAGAAAATGGATGGCCCCGGTGAACACCTCCAGGCCGGGGTCGCCGGACAGGCAGTACCAGTTGAAGTAGTTGTTTACCGCGGCCAGGTCATAGGGATAGTAGGCATTGTAGAATTCCATCTTGCCGCGGTTCATGATGTGGGCGGCGACGGTGATGTCTTCCTGGAACATGCCGGCGTAGAGGCCCATGTCCAGGATCATGCAATGGCGCGAACTCTGACCGGTAGTAGCTCCGCCGATGGCCGCCACCGCGCCCTTGGGCAGTGTAGGGGTGCCTGCCGCCACGAAGTGCTCGATGTAGGAGTCCGCGGAAAATCCGCCGGTGGCCTCGCCGATCAAGGTACAGAAGGGCATCCGGAAGCCGTTGGCGAGATTGTCAATATTGTACATGCTGAAGCCCCACATTCCCAAATAGAAGGAATAATTGTAGAGGCTTATCCCATTATTGAAGGCATTGGTGATGGTGAAACCGGCCGGACCGGACATCCCGTAGAAGAGGGTGTCCACCTGGGTGAAGCCGTTTTCCAGCATGCGGGTTTTGATCCACTGGCCGGCTTGGGTGGCGGCCAGGCTCACGTCAGGGGAATAACCCACCACCAAACCCTGGTGGTACCAGTCCGTGCTGGTCACGTAGGGAGTCTTCTCGTACCACAGCACCTTACGGACCATGGTCACGGCTTCGGTCAGGTTTTCCGCCGGGAGACGCCCCAGGGCCACGTCGGGAAACACATCGGGGCCATCCAACTGCGCGTAGGTGTGGTCCACGCCGAGCAGCCAGCCAGCCAGCGCATATTCCCCGCTGATATCACCGAACAGCAAGACGTATTCGGGCGGTTCCGGCCAGGTGTTGTAGGCGGTCTGAATCAGGGCCTTGATGGTGGTATTGGAGGCGCCCGGAGTGAACGTCTGCACGGTGACACTGTGTCCCTTGCGCCGCTTCCAGTCCACCAGGGGCTGCAACTCATTCAACAGCGTGGCGCCATTCTCGCAGATGACCAGGTAGGACCCCGCCGCGGTCTGGTCCAGGTCCAGCTCATCAAAGTTCAGCACCTGGGCCCGCATCAGGTTGGCCCAAGCCGGGGACAAGGGCACCCGCCGCGCCGGCACGGCCCGCAGGTCACTCCCTTCGAAGTGCACCGTGACTTTGAAACGGGTGGTGACCTTCAGCTCCTGGGTCACGGGATTGTACTGCACCGGGTTCATGCGCAGGGCCGCCAGGCGCACCCCCCGCATGATCACCGGCTCGCCCATCTCCACCCGGGTGGAAGGATAGAACTCATTCCGCGCGTACGCCGCCATATCGAACTGCACCGGCAGGGCGTCATGTAGCACGTCGGCGGGGTCTTTGCCT
>QZKQ01000100.1 GCA_003599535.1 Candidatus Zixiibacteriota bacterium
CATGTAATGCTATACGAGAGTTATTCGGATAGGCCCTTAGCCAAACAGGAATGAAAGCCGCGGCGGCGCCGGCCGCCGGCGAATCGAACTCGCCAACCGTCACCGCCCATGTAGGGCTTGCTTATGATACTCTGGGATGTTATATTTATTTCCGGCTGAAATCTCCGGCCTTATCGGCCGGCGCCAGTTCCGACACCACGATGCGGGCCCCGTCGCTCAGGCGGTCCTGCCCGAAGACCACCACCCGGTCTTCCCCGGCCAGGCCCTCTTCCACCACCACGTCGCGATCCCGGCGGGATCCCAGCTTCAGGTAGCGGCGCTGGGCAAAGCGGGAGGCGGGGTCGGCTACGAACACGCTGGGCGGCCGCTCCGCGGAGGAGATCACCGCCGACAGGGGGATCAGCAGCGCCTTCTCTTCGTAGGTGGAGGCGATCTCCACGTCCACCGAGGCGCCCACGGTTACCAGGGCCCCGGGATTGTCGAACAGCACTTCGGCGCGGCAGGGCGCGGTCAGGCCGCCGGAGCGGTCCCGGGAAACCACCCGGCCGCGCAGGCGGATGCTCGATTGCCCCGCCGGACTCACCACTGCGCTGTCACCGGTCTCCAGGTGGTAGTACTCCTTTTCCGACAGCGGCAACCAGGCCCGGGCTTGAGGTTCCACCTGGGCCAGGACCATCAGGATTTTGCCCGGCGTCACGCTGTCGCCGGCCGCGGCGAAGCAGCTTACCATCCGGCCGGTAAACGGCGCCGCCAGGGCGGTGCGCTTCAGGGCCGCGCGGCAGCCGTCCGCCACTTCCCGGCACAGGGCCGTCTCCTGCTCGAATTTCCGCAGTTGCGCCGCCCGGTTGGGCTTGCCCGCGTACAGCTTCCGGGCCTTGTCCAGGCTGCGGCGCGCTTCCGCCAGTTGGAACTCGGCCTGGGACAGGTCGGCGGCCAGGGCGGTCTTGTCCAGGATGGCCAGCACGGCCCCGGAGTCCACCCGCTGGCCCGCGATGGCATTCACCTGGGCCAGGCGGCCGGAAGCGCCCAGGGAGAGACCGGCCTGGCGCAGGGGATGGACCGTTCCCCGCCCCTGCACCGGGCGGGGCAGGACCTCGAAGCGCACCGGCGCGACCACCACCGGCACCGGAGCCGGAGGCGCTTCGGCGGCTTCCCGGCCGCAGCCGGTCAGCAGGCCCGCCACCATGATGATACGAAGCCAGGATTTGATAACGGGTGTTTCCACAGGAATTGAAGGCAATGGGCTGCGGTTTCCGTCCGGTTAGACCAACCCGGAACGGCGCCGCCTCCCGCGACTTGAGCAGCGGGAGCGCGCTGAGGCACAATGTAACGAATTCCGGAAGAAAAGTCAAGAAGAATCCGGACTTCCCTCCCTGGAGGGCGGCCCGGGAGGACTATCCATGAGCCTTTTCCGCAGGGCCAAGGGGTTCGGCGGCGAAGTCTGGGCCTGGATCACCTACGATTTCGCCAATTCCGCCTTCATCACCTCGCTCTACGCCGTCATCTTCAACCAGTACTTCGCCGGCGTGATCGCGGGAGGACCGGCCGGCACCGATTTCACCCTGCTGGGGTGGAACTTCAACCTGCCCGGCGCCACCCTGTGGGAGCTGTCCGTCCTGCTGGCCACCCTGCTGGTGATCGTCCTGGGGCCGCTGGCGGGCATCTACGCCGACCGCACCGGAACGCGCAAGCGCCTGCTGGGCCTGGCCGTGATCCTGGGAGCCACCGCCACCGCCGGCCTGGCGGGCATCCGGCCCGGGCAGGTGGTCTTCGGCGGAGTGCTCTTCGCCCTGGCCCTGGCCGCCTGGCTGCTCTCGATCAACCTCTACAACTCCTTCCTGCCCCAGGTGGCCCGGGAGGAGGACGTGGGGCTGGTGTCGGGCATTTCCTGGGCGCTGGGCTACCTGGGGGGAGGGCTTTGCCTGCTGTTGAACCTGTTCATGCTGCAGAACCCTCGCCTGCTGGGCTTCCCCGAAGGGACTTTCGGCCTCGGGCACATCATCGGCGTGGTGGCGCTGTGGTGGCTGGTCTTTTCCCTGCCCCTGTTCCTGGGCGTCCGGGAACGGCCGCCCGCCGTGGGCGCGCCCGGCCATGCCGCCGACCTGCGCCAACTGCTTCGCGGCCTGGGGCGGACTCTGACCCAGGTGCGCGCTTTCCGGCCCCTGGCGCTGTTCCTGCTGGCCTACGTGCTCTTCTCCAACGGCATCGAAACCAGCATCGGAGCCGCCTCCATCTTCGGCGCCGAGGTGCTGCGCATGGATACCCCGGCCCTGATCCGCATGTTCCTGCTGGTGCAGTTCACCGCTTTCGCGGGAGCGCTGGGCTTCGGCGTACTGGTGGACCGGATCGGTAACAAGATCAGCCTGGCGCTGTCGCTCTGCGGTTGGCTGGTGGCCCTGGTGTGGGTCTATAACCTGGGGCTGTTCCTGGACCCGGTGACGGAATTCCACTTGGCGGCGGTGCTGGTGGGGATCGTCATGGGCGGCAGCCAGGCGGCGGCGCGGTCGCTGTTCGCCAGGTTTACCCCACCGCGCCGTTCGGCGGAATTCTTTGCCTTCTACGGCGTGGCCGGGCGGGTGTCGTCGGCCCTGGGGCCGCTGACCTTCGCCGCGGTCAACACCGCCACCCGCAGCCTGCGCGGCGCCATCCTGGCCCTGGCGGTGTACTTCGCCCTGGGGCTGATCCTCCTGCTGCGGGTGGACGAATCGGCGGGACGGGAGGGGGCGAGGAGGATGGAGGAAGACGTGCGGCAGGAATAAAATCGCCGCTTCCCGCGAGATTTTTGTTGACTCCGGCAGAATTGTTTAGTATCTTGGACCGAAATTCCATTCCGAGGGAGAAAACCATGCGCCGTATTATCAGCCTGCTCATCTGTCTGGGGGTGTTGACCGTGGCGGCTAATGCCGATCACATCACCGTGTCGGGGAACGTCTCGGGGGTGTGGGAGGCGGACACGGTGTTTGTGGCGGGGGATGTCACCGTACCGGCGGGGCAAGCGCTGACCATTCAACCGGGGGTGAAGGTGCTGTTCCGGGGACATTACCGGTTCAGCGTGTTGGACAATGCGAATCTCCAGGCCGTAGGAACCGAACAGGATAGCATTTGGTTCACCGCGCCGGATACCACCCAGGGCTGGTTCGGGCTTCGCTTTCAGTCCGCCTCCGCATTATGCCGGCTCCGGTATTGCAGTATTACCTACGGAAAAGCCACATATTCGACCTTGACCAACGGAAGCGGCGGGGGGATCTATTGCAGTGATTCCGATATTCAAATCGAGCGCTGCCGGATCGCGCACTGCATCGCTGTGGGTGGTACCGGCACTGCCGGTGGTGGAGGCATCTTCTGTGGAAACGGTTCCAATCCCCTCATTCTGGAAAATGCCATCGAGTACAATTTTGCAGGTAACTCCGGCTCTAATTCGGCCGGTGGTGGTATCTGTATCGTCTCCTGCACTCCTGCCGTGATAGGTAATATTATCAGAGGGAATCGCACCGATTCAGCGGGTGGGGGCATTTGGTGTTCCGGATTGTCGGATCCTGAAATCGCTCATAATCTGATCGAAAACAACCAGGCCGGGTACCAGCAACAGTATTTTACCATGCCGGGATCGGGGGCGGGTGTTGCTTGCAGCAGCACCAATGCCATGATCCGGTATAACCTCATCAGAAGCAATATCACGTTGTATGGTGAAAATTCCGGAGGGGGGATTAGCATGGGAGGAGGAGCCCCGAAGATCTATTCCAACCGCATTCAGGATAATACTGCAAAGAAGGGTGGCGGTATCAGCGCGGGCAACATCTCCAACTACCAGATAGTTAGCAACATCATTGAGAATAACCATGCGAGTTCCAGTGGTTCGGGCGGTGGGTTCGATCTTCAAAACGGTTCTGGAATGGTTATCGCCAACCTATTCATCAACAATGAATGCACGGCGTCCGGTATCGGCGGCGCTGCTTCCTGCCGCTATTCTTCCGTGCTTTTTCAGGATAACATATTTTCCAGCAATGAAGCGGAGAGCGGAGCCGGGCTGAATAGTTGGGATTCCAATCCTACGCTCCGGGACAACACTTTCATCAGCAATCATGCCGCCAGCGGGGGAGGCACACATCTGCACTTTGGCTCGAATATGGGAGCACCGAAGCTGGAAGGAAATCTGTATATTGCCAACTCGGCGACTGCATACGGCGGGGCATTGAGCATGACTGTCATCGTGGATAGCTTGCATCGCAATACCTTAGTGGGAAATGAGGCTTCCGCGCAGGGGGGGGCGCTGTATCTCGGGAGCGGCTGCGATCTGGCGTTGTGGTCCACAATTATCACCGCGAACGGTCCGGCGCCGATCTGTAACTATGGCCCGGCTTCCACCGTAAATATAGCCTTTTCGGATATTCAGCCTGAATGGCCCGGCCTGGGCAACATCTCTACTTACCCCGCCTTCGTGGACACCGCCCGCGACGACTACCGCCTGCTGTGGGGCAGCCCCTGCATAGACGCCGGCCATCCGGATTCCCTGGACCCCGACGGCACCCGGACCGACGTGGGAGCTTTCTACTTCGACCAGTCGGTGCCGATGCGGGTGCTGCTGACTCCCCACGAGATCCCCTACCTCATCCCCGAGACCGGCGGCGCCATGACTTACACCGCCCGGGTGGATAATTGGAGCGAGCAGGAGCGCACCGCCACCCTCTGGTGCGACGTGACTCTGCCGGACAGCAGCACCTTCGGCCCAATGCTGGGTCCCCTGACGGTGACGGTCCCGGCGCACACCATGCTGGCCCGGGAGCGGGTCCAGGCTATTCCCGCGGCGGCACCTTTGGGGGTGTACCGCTACAACGCCTACGCCGTCGTGGAGGGGGATACCTCGAAGGACAGCTTCCTGTTCGGCAAGCTGGGGCCGGTGGCGGCGGGGGCGGACATCGCGGCGGGGGACTGGTCCAACCGCGGCGACCCCTTCGCCGGACCGGTGGCCATGGAAAGTTACCCGGGCATGCCGCGAAACTGCGCCCTGCACTCCTGCCACCCCAATCCGTTTAACCCGGAAACAGTGGCGAGATTCGAGCTGCGAGATGCGAGTCACGTCAGCCTCCGGGTCTATGATACTGCCGGGAGAGAAGTCGCTACTTTGGTGGACGGGTGGCGGAACACGGGCGCACACGAGGCGACGTTTGACGGTTCCGGGCTGCCTTCGGGGGTGTACTTGGTGCGGCTGGAGGCGGGGGAGGGGACGGCGGTGCAGAAGGTGGTGTTACTCAAGTAAAAAGTGAAAAGTGAAAAGTAAAAAGTAGGGGCGGGCCTACGTGCCCGCCCCTTCCTCGCATCTCGCATCTCGCATCTCGCATCTCGCAGCTCGCAGCTCGCATCTGCCCCAGCCCCCAGCCCCTACTTCAGCAGCACCAGCTTTTGGGTATGGGAATAGCCTCCCGCTTCCATGCGCAGCAGGTAGACTCCCGCGGCCAGCCCCAGCCCGTCAAAGCCGGCCTGGTAGGATCCCGCCGGTTTCCAGCCGTCCACCAGTGTCGTGATTTCCTCCCCGGCCGGATCGTAAATCTTCAACCGGACATGGCCCGGCGCGTTCAGCGTGTAGCTCGCCGTCGTGCGTGGATTGAAGGGATTGGGGTACGGTGGGGCCAGTTCGAACGTCTCCGGGCGCTGAGGCAGGGATGACGGTTCCACCGGCAGGTTGTAGTTGGTTAATTCTTCGATGTACCCGTTGACGAAGAAGACGAAGCTGCCGTGACCCGGGCTCGTGCTTAGGACAACGCCCACGTTTTGCGCCACCCATGCTTCCGAGATTATGACCGTGACGAAATTGAAAAATCCGAAACTGGTGATGATGCTGTCCGTGGTGAGAATGTGCCGGGCATTATTGAAGGTCCCGGCCGGCACCGTTACCGTTTCGGGCGGCAGTTGCTCCCCCGACCAGCGAAAGCTCACCTCGACGGTGTCCCCCATGTCCACGAAGAAGGTGTCCAGCCGGAGCACTTCCCAGGTCTGGCCCACCGCGCCCGGCAGGATGGCAATATCAGCCTCCCGGAAAACCACCTCCGTCGTATCGCTGATCTCCAGCGGCACCAGGTATTTGACAGTATCTCCCACAGTGCGGACGTAGGACGTATCCAGGGAATACACCCCGCTGGTATCGCTGCTGTCCATTTGCACGAACCAGGTCTGGCCCGATATCATCTCCGTTCCCGGGATGTCTCGGACCAGGGTATATTCCGTTCCCGGTATGGGCCCCAGAGAATCGATTCTAATGCCTTCGTACATCCAGGTGTGGCCCACGGCCAGGGGGTAAAAATCATTGGCCGGCGAAGACGTGCCCAGGGCCGCCATCAGCGCCAGGCTGGTAAAAATATACCGCTTCATTTCAACTCCCCTTCAGATAGTGAAGAATTGGACGTTTCAGAAATCAGACATGAGTGATACGCCGGAAATGCCGCGATTCAGGGCAAAAAAAGCGCGATCCTGCAAGACCGCGCTTTGGTGAATATTCTCTATGGCTGGAAGGCTATTTCATCAGCGTCACGCGCTGCATCATGGCCTTGGATCCCGCCTGGAGGCGGACGAAGTACACGCCCGAAGGCAGCCCGGCGGCCTCGAAGACCACCTGGTGGTTCCCCGGCAGCCTGAAACCCTGATCCAGCCGCTGCACCAGCCGGCCGGCGGTATCGAAGAACTCCAGCATGACCGGAGAAGGGGTATCCAGGCGGTACCCCAGGGTGGTCACAGGGTTGAAGGGGTTGGGATAGGCCGGATCCAGACCGAAATCCGCCGGCGGGTTCACCACGCGACCCGGGGCTACCGGCAGGCTGAAGTCGGTCAGCTCTTCCCGGTGGCCGTTGATGGGAAAGCCGAAACTCGTGTACGCCGGCGCCAGGCTCTTCACCGGCCCCACGTTCAGCACCGGCCAAGTGTCGGTGATGAAGACCACCGTCATGATGAAGCCGGAGTAATCGTAGATCAGGCTGTCGGTGGTGCGCAGATGCTTGGCATTGGTGTAGGTCCCGGCCGGCACCGTGACGGTTTCCGGGGCCAGTTGTTCCGCCCACCAATGGAAGGACATGTAGATGGTGTCGCCCATATCCACCATGAAGGTATCCAGCCGGAACACTTCCCATTCCTGTCCGACGCTGCCCGGCAGAATGGCGACGTTGGCGGGGCGCCAGAAGACCTCGCTGGACTCATCGAGTTGCAGCGGCATGAGGTACTGGATGGTATCCCCGGTGAAGCGGAAGTAGCTGGTATCTGAGGTGGTGGTTCCGCCCTGATCGTCCGTGTCCGTTTGCACGAACCAGGTCAGATCCAACAATGTAGTCGTGCCGACGACGCTGGTACGGGTGGTGTATTCCGTACCGGTAACGGGTTGACCGCTCAGGTTCAGTTCCACTCCGTCATAGTCCCAATAACTGCCGACGGCCGCGGGGTAGTAAGGGTTCTGGGCCGCAACCGCGCCGGCCAGTAGCGCCAGTGCTGCCAGGGAAAGATGCCAACGCATGGAGTGAGCCCTCCTGAAACGTTATTGTAAATGGTCCGGATGTTATTAGCTGGATGACAATATACTGCTTGATCCCGGTATTGTCAATCGAAGAATGAAGTATTCCCAATGGCGAATCTGCCCCGGGTGCACCCGCGGAAAACTTATGCCCCAGTAAATCCTTGACTTTGGGTCAATCCCTTCTTATCTTTTACTTTCAAACTTTGCAACTTTCCCACTTTCGAACTCTCCATGGATAAAGATCTCTCCTCCGTGCAGGAGGTGCGCGACCTGCTGGCCCGTGCCCAGGCCGCCCAGGACCAACTTCGCGACCTGTCCCAGAAGGACGTGGACCGCATCACCCTGGCCATGGCCGAGGCGGGCGAAAAGGCCGCCGAGCGTCTGGCCAAGATGGCGGTCGAGGAGACCGGCTTCGGCAAGTACGAGGACAAGGTGGCCAAGAACCGCTTCGCCACCCGCCGCCTGATTGCCGCCATCACCCCCCTGAAAACGGTGGGGTTCGTCTCCGAGGACGGCCCGCGCCGGGTGCACACCATCGCCGAACCGATGGGAGTGACCGCGGCCATCATTCCTTCCACCAACCCGACGTCCACCGCCCTGTACAAGGCCATCATCAGCCTGAAGGCGCGCAACGCGGTGATTATGTCGCCTCATCCCCAGGCGGTGCGCTGCACCCTGGAAGCGACGCAGACGGTCGCCGCCGCGGCCGAGCGCGCCGGGGCGCCCAAGGGGTCGGTGCTGTGCATGTCCATCCCCGACATGGCCGGCACCCGGGAGCTGATGCATCACCCCACCACCCGGTTGATCCTGGCCACCGGGGGCACGGCCCTGGTGCGCGCGGCCTACTCCTCGGGCAAGCCGGCCTACGGCGTGGGCCCGGGCAACGTCCCCGCCTTCATCGAGCGCAGCGCGGACGTGCGCAAGGCGGTGCGGGACATCGTGGCCTCCAAGACCTTCGACTACGGCACCGTGTGCGCCTCCGAACAAGCCATTGTAGCCGACCGCCCGGTGCGCGACGAGGTGGCAGCCGAACTGAAGCGCCATAACGCACACTTCTGCACGGCGCCGGAAATCGCCCTGCTGGAACGGCTCTACGTTTCCCCCAGGGGTGGGCTGAATCCCGCGGTGGTGGGCCTGCCGGCGGCCAAGATCGCCCAGATGGCCGGCTTCACCGTGGCCCCGGAAACCAGCGTGCTGGTCATCCCCATGACCGGGGTGGGGAAGCAGCACCCGCTGTCCATGGAAAAGCTCTCCCCGGCCATCTGCTTCTACGACGTGGATGGGTGGGAAGACGGTTGCAGACTTTGCCTGGAAATTTTACATTTCGGCGGCATCGGCCACACCCTGGTGATCCACAGCCGCGACGAGAAGATCATCCGCGAATTCGCCCTGAAGAAGCCGGTGTTCCGGGTGCTGGTCAACACCGGCGGGACTCAGGGGGCCATCGGGCTGACCACCGGCCTGGAACCGGCCCTGACCCTGGGCTGCGGCACCTGGGGCGGCTCGTCCACCGCCGACAACCTGACGCCCCTGCACCTGATCAACCTGAAGCGCCTGGCCTACGAAATCGCTCCGCTGCATCCAACCGAAGCCGTGGAAGAGGCCAAGCCGGCCAAGCGCTGGCGCATGGACGACCACTACCGCTACCGCCCCGCCGCCGAAGAGAAGCCCGCCCCCGAGACGCGCGGCGACGCCCTGGCCTCCCCCGCTCCCCTGCCCGGCGCGGAGGTAAAGTACGGCTCGACGGGGCTGACGGAGGAGCAGGTGGAGGCGATTATCCAGGAATTCGCGAAAAATAGGGGCTAGGGGTTGGGGGTTTGGGGCTGGTAAAAATATTTCTCGCAAAGACGCAAAGACGCAAAAAAATGGGGTTAGGGCTGGGGGTTAGGGTTTGGCTAACCAGTGTCATTGCGAGGCCCGCTGGAGATGAACCTGAATAAGGCTGTGACATTCAGATTGTCATCCCTCTTCAGAATGGGCAAATGAGAAGCGGGCCGAAGCAATCTCAATCGTAAGAATCACTGACCATATTGCCGCGAGGATTGCCACGCAATGGTCCTCGCGGGAAAAGGGTCGAATAAACAGGAGAACGATGCCCGGGCACTCACCGGGAATGTTCCGTTGGCAACATCGTGAGATTAAAGTATAATGGCTAATCTATTCCTGGTCGGCCTCGGCGGATTCATCGGCAGCATCTCGCGCTACCTGATCAGCGGTTGGGTGTACCGGTTCATCAAGACGCCGCTGTTCCCCTTTGGGACGCTGGCCGTCAACGTACTGGGCTGCCTTGTCATCGGATTTCTGGCCGGGTTAAGTGAAACTCGGAATGTCTTCACCCCGGGAACCCGGCTGTTCATCTTTATCGGTATATTGGGAGGATTCACCACCTTTTCGACCTTCGGCCTGGAAACCTTTTCCCTGGCGCGCGACGGCGAAATGCTGGCGGCCGCCGGCAATATCGTCCTCCAGGTGGTCACGGGCTTGATGGCCGTCTGGGTCGGTCACTTTATTTCGCAACTAATTTAGGGAGACCCGCCATGACGCTTCCTGAAGAAGGGCACCTGTTGCGGATCTTTATCGGGGAGAGCGACAAGCACGAAGGCCTGCCGCTGTACGAGTGGATCGTGAAGCAGGCGCGGGCAGAAGGCTTGGCCGGAGCCACCGTTTTGCGGGGGCTGGAAGGGTTCGGCGCGCATAGCCGGCTCCATACAGCTAAAATCCTCCGGCTGTCGATGGATCTTCCCATCATCATCGAAATCGTTGACACCATCGACAAGATCAACCGTTTCCTGCCGCTGATTGATGCCGCCATTTCCGAAGGGCTGGCCACGGTGGAAAAGGTGCAGATCCGGTTTTACCGGAGTGGGAAGTGAATAGTGCTCGTTTACTATTGTCAGAATCGCAGATTTGCGCTGATTTAGCAGATTTCGCTGATTTTGAAGCGTCCCACTCGAATCTTGCGAATTGCGCAGATCATTGTTCGACCCCTTCAAGGTCGTAAAAGAGGAAGCGATGGATCGTTCCTCTCCCCGGGCTGGCGCCCGGGGCTACCATTGTGTCATCCTTTCGGGATGAAGCTTCTGGATTCTGGATTCTGGCTTCTTTTCATCTGTGTTTATCTGTGCAATCTGTGGCTAAATCGGAGCCTTTCATGCGTCTACAGAACAAGACCGCCTGGATCACCGGCGCCGGCCAGGGCATCGGCGAAGCCGTGGCCCGCCGCTTCGCCGCCGAGGGCGCCAACGTGGCCCTGACCGACGTCAACCCTGAAACCCTGGAAATGGTGGCCCGCGACTTGGGGCCCAATGCCGCCGCCTTCCCCGCCGACGTGACCAGCAAGGAGCAGGTCGCGGCCGCGGTCAAGGGCATCCTCGAACGCTTCGGGCGGCTGGATATCCTGATCGCCAACGCCGGCGTCACCCGCGACGGCCTGGCCCTGCGCATGTCCGAAGCCAACTGGGACCTGGTGGTGGACGTCAGCCTGAAGGGGACCTTCCTCTGCTGCCAGGCGGCCATGCGCCCCATGATGGAAGCCAAGTCCGGGCGCATCGTCACCACCGCCAGCGTAGCCTCCCTGGGCAACCCGGGGCAGGTCAACTACAGCGCTGCCAAAGCCGGGATCATCGGCCTGACCCGCACCCTGGCCCTGGAACTGGCCCCCTTCGGTATCCAGGTCAACTGCGTGGCTCCCGGCGCCATTGACACGCCCATGCTGCAGGCGGTCAAGGAACCGGTCCGGGAAGAAATGCTGAAGCGCATCCCCGCCAAACGCTTCGGCCAACCCGAGGACGTGGCCGCCGCGCACCTGTTCTTCTGTTCGGACCAGGCCGCCTACGTCACCGGCCAGGTGCTGTTCGTGGACGGCGGCCTGACCACAGGGATTTGATCGCAGTCCGAACATATCTTTCACCGCAGCGCCGGGACGGCTCCCGGCGCTGCCGCTCCGTGGGGCCGTAATCCCCGCAAAACACGCGCTTTCCCGCCAACGGATCCCGCCCCGGTGAAGTATATCATACGACCAGTTCCCCTCTTTGCCTGCCCGACGGCTCACCCTGACGGATATACCCGGCACATCCAGCGCATAGCAATCATCACATGGCATAAATCGCTTTTCACCTTGGACTGACCATTATACCATGAATGTGAATATTTACTCAAGGAATTGCGAGGAGGTCTGACATGCGCGTATCGATGCCTGCTTATCTGTTGCTCCTGGCAGCCCTGCTGTTCACGGCGGGCTGCGACGATGATGATGATGACAACGGGAACGGCCCCGGCGGGGTCGAACAGCAGCCTCCGGTGATCGCCAACCTGCTGGCCATGCCCGACTCCATTGGCCCGGGCGGCAGCACGCAGTTGCTGGTGGTGGCCTATGACCTGAACGGCGATTCGCTCTCCTACCAGTGGTCCGTGCCCACCGGCGAACTGAGCGACGAAACCAGCGCCAGCCCGGTGTGGACCGTGTTCCAGGCGGACAGCGCCGGAGTCTACACCGCTACAGTGGACGTCACCGCCGGCGGCGAAACCACCACCGGCATGGTCTCGGTGGGGATTCTGATGGACCTGCCTGAGGGGGCGTTCTACCTGGGCAACAACGAGATGGTCTGCCAGCATTGCCACTCCGACTATATCGCCGCCTGGTCCCTGACGGCCCACGCCGAGGCGTACAAGTCCAGCGACGAGGAGTGCAACCGCTGCCACAGCACCGGCTGGAACGACACCCTGAACAACGCCGGCTACGATGAACTGATGATCGAGGCGCTGCGCGATGTGCAGTGCGAAGCCTGCCACGGACCGCTGGGTCCGGATCCCACCATGCACGAGCCGGAGATCCAGGGGTTGCTGAGCGGAGAAACCTGCGGCAACTGCCACCACGATTCCACCGCCGAGCCCATCGCCGCCTCGCCCACCTGGGAAGAATGGGCCATGTCGGACCACGGCACGGTGATCAATGATACCTTCACGGTGGAAGAGTTCATCGAAGAATGGGGTACTTTCGGCGACTGCGACCACTGCCACATCGGTGAAGGCTTTCTGTTTGTCTGGGATGAGGACTGGGCTTTCGATCCCAGCGCCGGATATTACGAGGAATTCGGCGCGCACATGATTTCCTGCGGCATCTGCCATGATCCGCATCCCACGCACGGGTCATTGACCGGCACCGAACCCCTGAACCTGCGCGCTACGGTGCCCATCGAATTGCCCAACCCGACCGGTTACATGATCACCGGCTGGGGCCAGTCACTGCTGTGCGGCAACTGTCACCGCGACCGCCGTACTCCACAGTACATTTCCAACGCCATTCAGAATGGATCGCCACGCCCGGCGCCGCACCCCAGCGCCGAATCCAACATGGTGCACGGCATCGGCAGCATCGCGCCGGGGGCGGACACCACCCTGGGATACGCCACCAGCAACACGGTTCCAGTGCCTCACCAGCACGCCAATGTCGGCGCCATCGGGCAGGACCCCTGCACGGAATGCCACATGATCATCGTGGAAGGGAGCCCGCACGATCCCCAGACGGGCCACACCTTCATGCCCGAAGTCAGCTTCTGCCAGAACTGCCATGCCACGGACGAGGATTTCGATGTGGGCGGGGTTAAGGATTCGGTCGAGATGCTGATGGAAGACCTGGAGAACCTGATCCTGGCCAATAACCCGGACCTGAACGCCGCCGGGTGGTCGGAAGCCAACGTGGGCGACACCACCCTGACCACGCCGGAAGCGCGCGTCGCCGCCTGGGCCTGGTTCTTCGTGGAACAGGACGGCACCTTCGGCATCCACAACCGGGACTACACCTACCAGATTCTGAATCAATCCCTCACCTGGTACGATTCCGTCGTCACCGTTTCCCAACCGAAGAGGGGGTGGACCTGGACCTGGAAATGATCCATCATCCCTCTGCACGAATCCCCCCGCCAGGGGGGATTTTTTTCTCCCCCCGCCGGCGGTCTTGTGAAAAAATGCCCAGGGGTTGAATTAGTTTGCATATATGTTGTTTTCATATGCAAGCTTTCATATATTTTGGCGGGGATCGTGGAGGACCTCACAAGCGAACGACTTATCTGACCAGGAGGATTACCATGCGCATCCATCCGGCGAGCCTCGCGCTCGTCCTGACCCTCTCCTTGATCTTCTGGGGTTGCGAAGGTCCGCAGGGCCCCGAAGGCGTGAACCCGGCCATGGCCCCGGTCATCACCAGCTTGATGGCCATTCCCGACTCCGTCGGCACGAACCAGTCCACCCAGTTCGTGGTGGCGGCGTACGATCCCAACGGCGACGCCCTGTCCTATCTCTGGTCGGCGCCGGTGGGCTCCTTCAGCGATGCGGCGGTCTCCAACCCCGTGTGGACGGCCACCGACAGCATGGGGTTGTTCGCCGTTCAGGTCCAGGTGAGCGCCGGCGGTGAAACGGCCACCGGCACCCTGATAGTGGGCGTCAACACCTACGTGCCCTCCGTCACCCCCTACTACCTGGGGGACAACGCCAACACCTGCGGGCACTGCCACGAGTCCGTCATCACCGACTGGATGACCACCAACCACGCCACCGCCTGCGATTCCATTACCGGGCTGCCCTTCTATTCGGAATCCTGCGACGAGTGCCACAACACCGGCTGGAACGAGGAGCTGGACAACGGCGGCTACGACGACAACCCGGTGGCGGCGCTGCAGAACGTGCAGTGCGAGGCCTGCCACGGTCCCATGGGCCCCAATCCCGCCGCCCATGAACCGGAGGTGTTCAGCGTTCTGAGCACCGCGGACGCCTGCGCCCAGTGCCACGAAAAGCAACCCGAAGAATTCGCCGAGTCCAAACACGGCAACATCATGGTCAATCACGGCGGCGTCGAAGCGGTGATTGACGAATGGGGCGGCGCCGGCTGCGACGACTGCCACCTGGGCGAAGGATTCCTGAACAAGTGGGACCTGGACTACGCCGCACCGGTCAGCTACGCCTCGGGCCAGGCTTCCCCCATCACCTGCGCGGTGTGCCACGACGCGCACCGGGAGCATACCGAGCACCAGCTCCGCGCCCAGGTGCCGGTGGTCCTGCCCAACCCCGTGGGTTACACCATCAGCGAGTGGGAGACCAGCCTGATGTGCGCCAACTGCCACCGCGACCGGCGCACCGCCGAACAGATCCAGAATCACCTGAACAACGGCAACGCGCACTTCGGCCCGCACCCCAGCCCCGAAGCCAACATGGTGGAAGGTGTGGGCAGCTACGAAATCCCCGGACAGACCTACACCAACCCGCAAAACCAGCACGCCGGTTTAGCGGGATTTGAGGATCCCTGCGTGCGCTGCCACATGCGCTACGTGGAAGGGGAAGGCGGCCCCGAAGCTACCGGGCACAGCTTCGAACCGGAGCAGGCCACCTGCATGATGTGCCATCCGGTGAGCAGCGAATTTGACTATGGCAACACCAAGGCGGAAGTGGAAGATCTGATGGCCCAGCTCCAGCAGATGATCCTGGACCACAATCCCTCCCTGGCCGCCGTGGGCTGGAGCGAGGAGAATGTGGGCAACGCCGCCTACACCACGATGGAAGCCCGCACCGCCGCCTGGGCCTGGTTCTTCGTGGAGCAGGACGGCACTTTCGGCATCCACAACCGGGATTACGCCGTCGAGATCCTGACCAACTCTCTCAACTACTATGCCGGCGTGACTTCCGGGCGCAGCGGCTCCACCGCCTGGAAGTAGCGCTCCGGTATCCCGTTGCCGCGCTCAGCACCATACTCCCCCGGCCCATAGCCGGGGGAGTGGTTTTATGCCCATGCCGGAAAGTCACGGTTTTCTCTTGAATTGGGCCGTCGCGGTGTTTATATTAATGACGGGAAATAAATTACGTGATGCCATGAATGCCGATTCCGCATTGGATATAGATAGCCAGGGTAGCGGCCGCAAGAGCCGGGGGGACTTCCGCGTCCTGTTCCACCGCATCCTGCAGTACGCCCACCGCGGCGCGACGCGTATCGAATTTTTGCGCGAGGTGTCCAGTCTGCTGCTGGACTTTTCCAGCGCGGACGCGGCTGAATTGCGTCTGCTGGAGCGCAACCAGCATTTCCGCGGCGTCGCCATGCGCGGCGCCGTGCCGAGAGTCCAGTTCGAGATCCTGCCGCTGGCGCACACCGAATCGGGCGACTGGGCCCCCTCGGCCGGGCCGGTTTCCGAACTGGAACATTTGGTGTGGGCCGTTATCCACGGGCGCATTGACTCCGCCTCGCCCCATTTCACCCATTTCGGCAGTTTCATCACCGGAGACCCCTTAGAGACCGTGAAAATCCCCGGCACAGACGGCGGCCCCGCCTCCGGGCGGCTGGTCTCCCTGGCCGGCCCCTACGCCTCGCTCCTCCTGATTCCCATCGCCGTCGAAAATCACAATGTCGGACTGATGATGCTGAAAAGCCCGGAGCGGGATTTCTTTCCCCGCGAGGAGGTGTCCTTTTACGAGAGCCTGGCCCAGAATATCGGGGTGGCACTGGCGCACCGCCGGGCTCAGGTGGCGCTGCGCGAACGGGTCAAGGAACTGACCTGCCTGTACGGCATCGCCCGGCTGGTGGAGCAACCCGGCATTACCCTGGAGCAGTTGATGCAGGGCGTGGTGGATCTGCTCCCCCCGGCCTGGCTCTACCCGGAGATCGCCTACGGGCGCATCACCGTTAACGGCAGCACCTTTGTCACTCGCGGATTCCGGGAAGGCCCGCACCGGCAGACCGCCGAGGTGGTGGTCGGAGGGGTGCGGCGCGGCGCCGTGGAGGTTCACTACGTCGAGGCCCGCCCCAGCCTGGACGAAGGCCCGTACCTGAAGGAAGAGCGCAGCCTGATTGACACCATTGCCCGGGAGGTGGCGCTGATCATCGAGCGCCGCCAGGCGGAAGATGAATCGGCGCGCCTGCAGGAGCAGCTCCGCCACGCCGACCGCCTGGCCACCATCGGCCAACTGGCCGCCGGGGTGGCCCACGAGCTGAACGAGCCCCTGGGCAATATCCTGGGCTTCGCCCAACTGGCCCGCAAGCTTCCCCAGGTACCCGCAGAGGTGGACGGCGACCTGGAGAAGATCGTCAATGCCTCCCTCTACGCCCGGGAAGTTATCCGCAAGCTGATGCTGTTTGCCCGCCAGGCCCCTTCCCGCCGCGACCGCGTGAGCCTGAACGACGTCATCCAGGACAGCCTGGCGCTGCTGGAAGGGCGGCTGAACAAGAGCGCCGTCGAGGTGAACCTGCAACTGGCGCCCGATCTGCCTCCCGTGACCGCCGATCCCTCGCAGTTGGGGCAGGTGCTGATCAACCTGGCGGTCAACGCGCTGCAGGCCATGCCTGGGGGCGGCTGGCTGGGCATCACGACCTGGCACGAAGGGGACAACGTGTTCCTCGAGGTGGAGGACACCGGCTGCGGCATGAGCGACCAGGTCATGGCGCAGATCTTCATCCCCTTCTTCACCACCAAGGACGTCAACCAGGGCACTGGCCTGGGCCTGTCGGTGGTGCACGGAATTGTCACCGGACATGGAGGAAATATTACGGTCCGCAGCGAGACCGGCCGGGGATCGCGTTTCACCGTCCGCCTGCCGGTCAACCGGTCTCCGGATCGCGAAGGGAGCGACAACGATGCCATCATCGCCTGAAAAAGAACGCCTGCTGGTGGTGGACGACGACGCCGGAACCCTGGAAGTCTTGCAGCGCAACCTTCGGGCCCAGGGATACCAGGTGTTCACCGCGCCGGGCGTGGCGGAAGCCATTGACGTCCTGGGACAGATGCAGATTGACCTGGTCATCACCGACCTGAAAATGCCCCGGGTGTCGGGTCTGGACCTGGTGCGGCACGTGCGGGAGAATATCAAGGACACCGAGGTCATGATGATCACCGGCTACGCCACCATCGAAGGGGCGGTGCGGGCGGTCAAGACCGGGGCCGAGGAGTACCTGTCCAAGCCCTTCACCGACGAAGAGCTGTTCGCCGCGGTGGGCCGGGCCCTGGAAAAGCTGCGGGTGCGCCGCTCCGGCCAGGGCGAAGCCGCGCCCCTGCCGACCCACCTGCACGGCTTGATCGGCGAATCGGAAGCCATCCGCGAGGTGTTCCGGGCCATCGAGAAGGCCGCCGGCACCTCCGCCACGGTGATGATCACGGGGGAATCGGGCACCGGCAAGGAGCTGGTGGCGAGGGCCATCCACTACAACAGCCCCCGGGCCGCCGCCGCCTTCGTCCCGGTCAACTGCGGGGGCATCCCCGAAGGGCTGCTGGAAAGCGAGCTGTTCGGCCACGTCAAGGGGGCCTTCACCGGGGCCTCGGAAACCCGCGCCGGCTTCTTCCAGACGGCCGACGGCGGCACCATCTTCCTGGACGAGATCGGCGACACCACCCTGTCCATGCAGACCAAGCTGCTGCGGGTACTGCAGAACAAGGAAGTCACCATGGTGGGGTCCAGCCGCACCCGCAAGGTGGACGTGCGCATCCTGGCCGCCACCAACAAGGACCTGATCGCCCTGGTAAAGAAGGGGCAGTTCCGCGAAGACCTCTTCTTCCGCCTGAACGTCATTTCCGTGACCATTCCCGCGCTGCGCGAACGGGGCGACGACATCCTCCTGCTGGCCCACCACTTCGCCAAGAAGTTCGCCCGGGAATACGGCAAGCCCAATCCCCAATTTTCCGATCATGCCCTGCAGGTGCTGAAGCATTACGACTGGCCCGGCAACGTGCGCGAGCTGGAAAACGTCATCCAGCGCCTGGTGGTGATGACCGACGGGCCCTTCATCGAGGTGCCCGACTTGCCGTCCCTGATGCGCTATTCCGCGCTGAAGGGGGCCGGCTTCGACCGCTCCCTGGCGGAGGTGGAAGCCGAATACGTGCGCAACGTCCTGGCCAGTGTGGACGGCAACAAGACCCGCGCGGCGGAGATCCTGGGGATTGACCGCAAGACGCTGCGGGAGAAGCTCAAGGGGGGAGAAGAATAGTTGACAGCTTACAGAAAACAGGACGGGGCGCGAGGCATCGAGCCCCGTGTTTTTACTACCGAATGTCAATAGGCAAATTTCATTCCGCGCAAAAAATTGCACTGGATTTACAGCCCAGGAAAAGTTAAATTTATACCCGACACGCAAATTTATGAATACCGGCCCGGCAGCGTCTTGACAATGCCGCCGGAAAAACTTATATTAATATTGCGATAATAAAAACCCCCGATCTGCCGGGCTCTTGGCGGAGGAGGCAGACCGGGGGAAGCACGGACCACGGGAGGACGACACTCTCGTCTCCCGGGCTCGCTTTCTATTGCTGATAAAAATACGTTATTGGCAGCATCATGTCAAGCATTCATAAGACAATATTTTATGGCACCGGCGATGCCCGCCCCAGCCGATCCGGCCGCGCCCCTCCCCCTTCCCTCCCTCCCTTGAGATTTCATGGTATTTCCGGCAAATTCTCCCGATCCCTTTACCTGACAATCCACTATTCCAGTCCAAATCCTGTGAGGGAATCATGAAAGCGAAATACATGCTGTTATTATTCTTGATCCTGCTCGCATCGAGTAAGATCACCCTAGCCACCATTTACTTTGTATCACCCACAGGCAATGATAATAATCCCGGTACGCAAAACTCGCCGTGGCTGACCATCAGCAAAGCCTGTTCCGCCAGTGTGGTTAATCCGGGGGATTACATTTCCGTAGAAGGAGGCAGCAGCATCGTTTATAAAGAAGGGGGAATCGTATTCTCCCGCAGCGGTACTGCTCAAGCTCCGATAACCATGATCAATACTCTGTACCCCTCTGTTACCGTAGACTCCAGCTACTTCAATTTCGCTTCCCACGAAATCAACCATTGGCGAATATTCGGATTTGACATCAAAAACGGTGACAGCGACCGTGGAGGAGTACGCGTTGGTTCGGGTTCCGGAAATCTCGAATTCAGCCGCTGCTCCATTCATTATCACAAATGCAACGGGTTTTACCTGGCGTCAGGCAGTGACAACATTGAAATATACGATTGCGACATCCACCACAACGGAGAATGGGATGGTAGCCAGACCGGGGGTGGGGAAGGCACCGGTATTGCCTTGTATGGTGATGACCCGCCGACTCTGATCGTTGAACGCAGCAAGATCCATGAGAATTGGCACAAGGGGATCGCCCACACCGGAGGTAATTTTGACGGAGGCTATCATTCACTGATAGACTCCTGTTGGATCATCAACAATTATCAGTCCGGTATTGATTTCCAGGCCGACAGCAGCGTCATCAGCTACAATTGGATTGCCCATAATGGCGTGAGGGATGATGAGGTGGATTACTCCAAGGATCCTCCAGTACCTGAGTACGGTGACAAGGGCTTGGGCCTTGGTGGGGATGCCGACGCGGACACCGTTCACCACAACGTCATCTGCTCCTCCGGCCAGATGGAGATCTATTCCGCCGGCAACTCCAACTGCTACTTCAACAACACGGTCATCAAGGATCATTACTACACCATCTATACCGATCCGGACAGCCAGACAGGGGAATGCGTCGTCATGTACAACAGCCCGGCGCAGGATTTCCACAAATTCAAGAACAACATCTTCGTCAACTACTGCCGATGGCCCAACCTGCACATGGGCGTGTATACCGGTTCGCAAACAGTCTATAGTAATCAGGATTGGGACTACAACATCTACTGGAGCCCCAATGCCTCGGCGCCCAGCAATGCGAACAGACCTTTCCGATTTGCCGGCACCGGCTTCCTTACTTTGACTGAAGTGCAAGATAGCACCAACGACGAAGACCACAGCTATTACGTCGATCCTGTGTTCACCTCCTACGCGGACTCGAACTTCATTTCCCAGAGCGTATATGTTCTTAACCAAGGCGTCAATGTCGGTTTGCCATTTTCCGGAAACGCTCCAGAAAGAGGAGCCTATGAAATTGACGACGACGGAGACTGCGTCATGTGTCCGCCCCGGCGGCTGGATCACGCGGGCGCCGTTCCCGGCCTGACCATCGAAGATCCCTGGTGCGTCTTGCGGAGGGAGAAATAGCCCCCATCGCAGGCGAATACCTCCGTCACCTGAGAATGGAACGGAATCTCACGTTGTGCCAGGCGGCTGCGCTGGCCGGGGTAAAACACAGCACCTTTCAGGCTTATGAGAACGGCAAGTGCCCCCTCAAGACCCTGAAGGTCTGGAAACGGCTGCACGAAGCCGGGTTCACCCTGCCGCCGGAGATCATGCCGGAATGGCTGCGGGAAGAGATCCGGAATATTCTGAAACCTGAGGCGCCGGCTGTGCAACCGGTTGTACGAGGCGCCTGCGGTCTTACCAGTATAAGCGGCGGGAGTTGCAGCGCGGCATTAAATCAGCATTGCGCAGACACGCGGCCATGCCGCTTGCGGCCCAAGGA
>QZKQ01000137.1 GCA_003599535.1 Candidatus Zixiibacteriota bacterium
ATGGTCTGTTATTCTTCCTCGTACTTCTTCTTCAGGTTCGTGATCACCGAATCGTCTGCCAAGGTGGTGATATCGCCCAGGAGGCGCCCTTCGGCGATGTCGCGCAGCAGGCGGCGCATGATCTTGCCGCTGCGGGTCTTGGGCAGATCGCCGGTAAAGATGATCTTGCCGGGCCGGGCGATGGCCCCGATCTTGGCCTCCACGTGGCGCTTCAGGAATTCATCCATGCGTTCCTGGGGCAGGCTGCCGTCCTTCAGGGTGACGAAGGCGGCGATGGCTTCCCCTTTGACCGGGTCGCTGATGCCCACGCAGGCGGCTTCGGCCACGGATTCGTGGTCCACCAGGGCGCTCTCCACTTCCATGGTGCCGATGCGGTGGCCGGAGATGTTGATGACGTCGTCCACCCGGCCCAGGAGCCAATAATAGCCTTCCTCGTCGCGCTTGGCCCCGTCCCCGGTGAAGTAGAGGTCTTCCCGCCATTTGCTCCAGTACTGCGTGCGGTAGCGCTCCGGGTCGCCCCAGATGCCCCGCAGCATGGCCGGCCAGGGGCGGGTCAGGGCCAGGTAGCCGCCGCCCACGGGGATCTCCCCGCCCTGGTCGTCCAGCACCGCGGCGCTGACCCCCGGCAGCGGCCGGGTGGCCGACCCGGGCTTGGCCGGAGTGAGGCCGGGCAGCGGGGCGATCATGATCATCCCCGTCTCCGTCTGCCACCAGGTGTCCACCACGGGGCAGCGTTCCCGGCCCACATATTTATAGTACCACATCCACGCTTCCGGATTGATGGGTTCGCCCACCGTGCCCAGGAGGCGCAGGGAAGAGAGGTCGCTGCCCTGGGTCCACTCGGGACCCCATTTCATGAAGGTGCGGATGGCCGTGGGCGCGGTGTAGAAGATGGAGACGCCGTACTTGTCCACCAGGCGCCAGAAGCGATCCTTGTCGGGCCAGTCGGGCGACCCTTCATACATTACCTGGGTGGCCCCGTTGAGCAGCGGGCCGTAGACCACATAGCTGTGCCCCGTCACCCAGCCGATGTCCGCGGTGCACCAGAAGACGTCGTCGGCCTTCAGGTCGAAGACCCATTCGGTGGTGGCGGCCACGCCGGTCAGGTACCCGCCGGTGGTGTGGACGATGCCCTTGGGTTTGCCCGTGGTCCCGGAGGTGTAGAGGATGTAGAGCACGTCCTCGGCGTCCATCGGCTCGGGTTCGCACCAGGGGGCGGCGTCCTGCATCAGGCGGTGATACCAGTGGTCGCGGCCTTCGCGCACTCGCAGGGGAAACTCATCCCGCTTGACGATGATGACTTTTTCAATGGAGGGGCACTTGGACAGGGCGTAGTCGGCGTCGTGCTTCAGAGGCAGGATCGAGCCCTTGCGGAAGCCGCCGTCGGCGGTGACCAGCAGCTTGGCCTGGGCGTCGTTGATGCGGTCCTGCAGGGATTCCGGGCTGAATCCGCCGAACACCACGGTGTGGATGGCGCCGATCCGGGCGCAGGCCAGCATGGCGATGACCAGTTCCGGGATCATGGGCATGTACAGGGCCACGCGGTCGCCCTTTTTCACGCCCAGGGATTTCAGCACGTTGGCAAACTTGTTGACGTCGCGGTAGAGGTCCCAGTAGGTCAGAGTGCGAGTGTCGCCCGGCTCGCCTTCCCAGATCAGGGCCGCCTTGTTGCGCAGGCCGGACTTGATGTGCCGGTCCAGGCAGTTGTAGCTGGCGTTCAGCCGGCCGCCGGTGAACCATTTGGCTTCCGGCGGATTCCACTCCAGAACTTTATCCCAGGGTTTGAACCAGGTCAGCCGCTGGGCCTGCTGCGCCCAGAAGGCCTCCGGGTCCCGGGCGGCCTCCGCGTACAGGCTCTCATCCCGCAGGCGCGCCTGGGCGCGAAAGTGATCCGGGGGGGGAATGACTCGGTTTTCCTCAAGCAGCGCTGCCACCACGGCATCGGTGGTTTTTTCCTCTGGAGCGGACATCTTGGCCTCCTTCGAGTGGTCGCTTGGTTGAATGTGCGTCGTCTTGAGATCCCCGAGCGTTTTCCTGATGGTTCCTTTCGCGAGTCAAGGTCCGTTGCCGCCGGTGGACGGCACGGAGGTGGTAACCGGTATTGTGGCAAACGAGACTGGTGGAAGTGTCATCCCAGCGGAAGTTAGGATCCAGGCATATCTGGATTCCGGATCGGGCCAAAGCCCGTCCGCAATGACAGCCGCGGGGGGGCTTACGTCGCGCGCAGCGCAAGCGTGCCCGTGGCGCCCGGATCAGCCGCTACGGCGTCCCCGTGCTATAGGCATTACGGACTTCGGTGCCGGTGTAGTAGTGCCCCAGGATCTGGGGGTACCTGTAATCGTCCAGGGCCATGACGGCGGCGCCGATCTGGCACATGCCCACGCCGTGGCCCCAGCCGGCGCCGCGGAAGTGGAAGGCCAGCGGCGTCCCCATCTCGCCCATCTCGATGTCAATCACGAAGGCGGCGCTGCGCAGGTAGGTGGGAGACAGCGCCCGGCGGATGTTCAGCTCCTTCTTGACCCGGATGTTCTTGCGGCTGCCCAGGATTTCGATCTCCATCAGCCGCCCGGACACCCCCCGCTGCAGGGGGATGATATCGTACAGCACCCCGATGTCCTCTTCGGTGCGCTTCTTGATGATGTCCTCCAGCTCCTTGCGGGAATAGCTGACCTCCCAGCGGAAGTACTTGCGGCTGTACGCCAGGATGGTGGGCAGTTTGTCGTGATTCAGGGCGCAGAAGACGTCGGGCCACTCCTCGATCCAGCGGCGCAGGTCCTTCTCTTTGGACAGATCCAGGGTGAAACCGGGCCGGTCTTTTTCAGGGGCGTCGTAGAGGCCCTGGAGGTAGGGTTCGTCGGGCGGATTCCAGACGTTGCGCTTGTGCTCGGTGTGGCCGCCGCACACGGCCGAGTAGACGGCGTCGCAGATGCGGTCTTCGAAGGTGATGACTTCGCCCCGGGTGGCCTCCACCGCCTCATTGGTGCTCTCCGCTTCGCTGACATTGCCGGAATAAACCTGGCAGTGGACGTTGGCGCAGAAGTCGTAGGGGTCGTTCAGGTGCTTGGTGCCGAGCTTGGCCAGGACAGCGCTGCGGGCGGCTACGGCCTGGGCCTTCAGGGCTTCGGGGGGGTAGCCGGCCGGCATTTCCGCCGGGACCACGCCGCGCAGGTACTGGTCCAGGGGCAGTTCGGAGATGGCGCTCAGGCGGGCGTCGTTGCCCACCCGGATCTCGATGATGCCGCGGTAGGTGCGGTCGGCCATGGATTCCCACTGGAACCCGGACCCCACCTTCACCCCGTAGAGGGTGATGGTGGTCTCCTCCGACAGGGGCACGATGCGCATGCCGTCTTCGATCTTGACCGAATAGTCGTATTCGGCGTCGTAGACTTCGATCTTGCCGCGGGGCTCCTTGACCTTCTCGCGGATAATGCGGGGGGCGTACTCATCGCTGAACTTGGCCAGGAGCTTCTTGGCCTCGGCCTCAGTCTCGAAGGCGCCGGCCAGGATGCGATACTTGGTGTTGTCGTTGACCAGGCTGCCGGCGATGACCAGTTGCCCGCCCAGCCGCTGCATGCGCACCTGGGGGTACAGGCGCCGAAGCTTGTCAACCAGTTCGATGGCCTCGCTCTCCTCCCGGCAGGCGGTCACCAGCACGCTGTAGATGAAGGTGGCGCCGTGCCCGCCTTCGATCAGCGACCGCCACTTCAGGCGCGAAGAGACGCCGTTGAAGATGGGGTCGCCGTCCAGATCGGTGACGTTGAATTCGCCCGATACCCGGAAATCCACCTTTTCGTAGCCTTCCATGAACCCGATGCGCAGGATGGGTTCGGAAGCGAATCGCTTGATCACGGTTTTGGGGATGGAGCCTTCGAGATGGTCCATCGAACTATCGGCCAGATAGCTCGATCGTGGATGATGCATGGGAGCCTCGCGCTTTGGACAGATGACGCAACCGGGCACAGCCAGTGCGAGAAGCAGGATCAGGGCCCGAAAGGACCTCGGTCCCGCGAGCTGCCGGTTGGGGAAGTACATGCGCTTCAATTCCGGGATGCGCGTTCGATCAACCCCTGGTGCAGCCGCCCCAGGAGCTTTTGGACGTCGCCGTCCGGCACGCAGAACGAGACGCGGGAAGGGCTGCAGCAGAACCACAGGGGACGCGCCCCGTGCTCTTCCAGCAGGGCCAGGAGCCGGGCGAAGTGCTTGCCGCCGGGGTCCAGGTGCGAACCGATGGCCGATACCCGGGCGAAGGGCCGGCGGTAGCGCCGCAGCCGGGCGCCCCATTCCGCCTGCGTGATCAGATCTTCCAGGGGCGGCCTGATCTCGTCAATCAGCAGTACCGGGCGGTGCACTTCGCTGTGCAGGCCGCGAATCTGGACGCCTTCCTGGTACAGGTCGGCCAGGACCCGGGCCAGGTCCGCGGGGCGGTGCAGCCGCAGGGCCGACAGCCGCCGCAGGGCGACCAGCCCCCGCACGCCGCCGCCGGTGAAGTCGCCGGAGGTGATGATGGAACCGACCGCGCCGGTGGCGGCCAGCCCCACCGCGATTTCCACGTTGTGCTGCCGGGCCAGGGCCACGGCGTCGGCGGCCAGCACCTTTGATCCGGTGGCGGCGAACTCGAGCATCTGGTCGTAGTCCAGCCGGTCAATCACGTGGGCCTGGGGCACCTGGCGGGGGTCGGCGGTGTACACTCCTTCGACGTCCTTCATGACCCGGCACTGCACCGCACCCAGGGCCGCCGCCAGGGCCACGGCGGTCGTATCCGATCCGCCCCGCCCGAGCGTGGTAATCTCCTTCTCCACCGACACTCCCTGGAAGCCGGCCACGATGGGGATCTGCCCCTTCTGCAGCACCTGGTGGATGCGGGCGCAACGCACTTCCAGGATCTTGGCCTGGGTGTGGTTGGTGTCGGTGATGATGCCCACCTGCGACCCGGTCAGGGAGACCGCTTCGTAGGGCCCTTCGGCATTGATGGCCAGGGCCAGCAGGGCGATGGAGATGCGCTCTCCCACCGACAGCAGCATGTCCAGCTCCCGCGCCCGGGGGCGGTCGGTGATCTCGCAGACCATTTTCAGGAAGCGGTCGGTGGTGTCACCCATGGCCGAGACCACCACCACGGGGTCTTCCCCCTGCGCCTTGGTGCGGATGACCTGCCGGGCGACGGCCCGCAACTGCTCCGTGTTGGCGACGGAACTGCCGCCGTATTTCAGGACGATGATGGGGGACACGGTCACTCTTTCGGTTCGCGCGAAGTGTTATCCTCGACGCCGTTTCCGCGTCCCGAAGGGACATCCCTTGGGGGCGGAAGCGGGAATCTCATCTTTATAGCGTCAGTCTCCCCCAGGAATGAATTCCTGGGCTACTATCATGCTACCCGCTGAAGCGGGTGTTGGACGACCCCCTCAGGGTCGCAGGGGGCGCGAGGCCATCCTATTCCGTAGGTTGAAACCTACGGCTACTAAAAGTCCACCCCTGCGGGGTGATGGCCATGACGGAGCATGGCCCTCCTGGCTCCTGACTACTCTTTTCACAGCCCCAGCACCTTGCGCATGTCGTACATCCCCGGGGTCTTGCCGGCGAGGAAGTGCACGGCGGCCATCACCCCGCGGGCGAAGGCTTCGCGGGAACCGGCCCGGTGAGTGAGCTCCAGGCGTTCGCCGGCCCCGGTGAACTGCACCGTGTGCTCGCCCACCACGTCGCCGGCGCGCAGGGAGTGGTGGCGCACGTCCACCTCCGGGTCCACCAGGCGCAGGTGATGCTCGATCATCAGCGCGGTGCCGGAGGGGGCGTCCTTCTTGCCCCGGTGGTGGGTTTCAACCACGTCCACGTCGAAGCCGGCTTTCCCCAGCAGTTCCTGGGCGCGTTGGGCCAGGACGATCAGCAGGTTGACGCCCAGCGACATGTTGGCGGCGTAGAGGATGGGGATGCGGCCGGCCAGCTTCTCCATGCGGTCGCGCTGGGCCGGTTCCAGGCCGGTGGACCCCACCACCGCCGCGACTCCGCGGGCGGCGGCCTTCTCCAGGTGGGGCAGGACAGCCGCAAGCGGAGCGGAAAAATCCACCATCACCCGGCAGTCGTCCAGGAAGGTGGGGACGTCGTCCGGCTCGATGGACACTTCGCCCACGCGGGCGCCCAGGGAGCGGTGCCCCGGCGCCTCGTAGGCCCGCACGATGCAGATTTCCGGGCTCATCGCCGCAGCGCGGAAGATTTCCCGGCCCATGCGCCCGGCAGCGCCGCACAGGGCGATGGGGATGACGGTCTGTTTATTCGCGGATAAGGCCATGGCGTTGCATCTCCTGAACCAGGGCGGCCTGGTTGCTTTCCTGCAGGGGCGCCAGCGGCAGGCGCACGTCACCGACGCTGTAGCCCATACGGTTCAGGGCTTCCTTGACGGCGATGGGATTGGTTTCGATGAACAGCATCTTCAGCAGGGGCCAGAGGCGCAGGTGCAGTTGGGCGGCATCGAGCACCTGCCCGGTGAAAAAGTACTTCATCACCTGCTTCAGCTCCGCGGGGATGACGCAGGCGGCCGCCGAGATGGCTCCGCGCCCTCCCACCGCCAGAGTCGGCAGGATCAGGGAATCGTCCCCCGCCAGGACGGTCATATGCTCGCCGCAGCGCAGCACCGTCTCGCTGATCTGGTCCAGGTTGCCGGACGCTTCCTTGATGGCGGCAATCCGCTCGTGGGCGCAGAGGCGTTCCAGGGTGGCCGGCAGCAGGTTGACCGAGGTCCGCCCGGGGATGTTGTACAGCACCAGGGGGAGGGGGGAGGCGTCGGCCACGGCCATGAAGTGGCGGTAGAGCCCTTCCTGCGTGGGCTTGTTGTAATAGGGGCAGATGACCAGGGCCGCGGCGGCGCCCAGTTCGGCGGCGCGGCGGGTCCGCTCGATAGTGGCGCGGGTGTCGTTGGTGCCGGTACCGGCGATGACGGGGAGACGCCCGCCGGCGACTTCCACGCAGGCGGCGACCACCTGGTCGCGCTCGGCGGCGGACAGCGTGGGGGCTTCGCCGGTGGTACCCAGCGGCACCAGGCCGTCGGCGCCCTTATTAATCAGATCCTGGACCAGCCGCTTCAGGGCGGCGGTATTGACGCGGTCGCCCTCGAAGGGGGTGACCAGGGCGGGGAACAGGCCTTCGAACATGGAACCCTCGTGTGCACGTAACCACGTGACCAGGTATACAAGTGAATGTTGCCGCCAGTCTGCCAAGCAGGCAATTACCCAGATCATGATCCGGGAGATTGCTTCGGCCCGCTACTCTGAAGTCTAACCTGCCGGGTGATGACCACCTGCAGGTCCGCGCCTCGTTCAGCTTTCGGCTCCGGCGAGCCTCGCAATGACACTATTGTTCAATCATCCAGTGACAGACAAGAATGTCTGTCCTACTTTCTTGTTTCTTTATAATTTATACTTTATACTTTAGACTTCTTTTCTCAGCGTTCTCCGCGTCTTTGCGGTGAATTCTTTCAATCCGGGATGATCTTCCCCGGATTGAAGATGCCGTCCGGGTCGAAGGCCTGCTTGATGCGGCGCAGGGTGTCAATCTCGGACTGGCTCATCTGCAGGCGCAGGTAGTCGCGTTTGACGTAGCCGATGCCGTGCTCCCCGGAGATGGATCCGCCCAGCGCCACCGTCTCCTTGTAGATCTCTTCCACCGCCTGCAGGGCCCGCTTGCGTTCCAGGGTGTCGTCGGGGTTGAACATGACGTTGACGTGGATGTTGCCGTCCCCCACGTGGCCGAAGCAGGGGATGAGCAGCCCGTAGCGCCGGGAAATCCTCTGGGCGGCGGCAATCAGGTCGGGAAGCTGGGACCGCGGCACGGAAACGTCCTCGTTCAGCTTGCCCCGGGCCAGGCGCGCCAGGGAGGGCGACACCGAGCGGCGCAGGGTCCAGAGCTGTTCGGCTTCGACCGGGTTCCGGGTGGATTGGATTTCCAGGGCGCGGCGGGTGCGGCAGATGTGTTCCACCTGGGCCATGCCCGCCTCCACCGCCTCGGCCGGCCCGTCCACTTCGATCAGCAGCAAGGCCTGGGCCTCGGCCGGCAGCCGGGTGCCGGTGAAGGCGGTGACCGCTTCCAGCACAGCCTTGTCCATGATCTCGGCCACCGACGGGACCACGCCCGCGGCCATGATTTCCGCGGAGGCGCCGGCGGCCTCTTCCAGGGAGGGAAACAGCAGCCGCAGGGTTCCGCGGGCGGCCGGGGCTTCGATCAGCCGCAGCAGGATGGTGGTGATGACCCCCAGGGTACCTTCCGATCCCACCAGCAGGGGCGTCAGATCGAAGGGGGATTCGCCCTCGTCCAGGGCGCCGGTGCGCAGCACTTCGGCGTGGGCGTTGACGAATTCCAGGCCCAGAACATAGTGCTTGGTGGTGCCGTACTTGACGCAGCGCAGCCCGCCGGCGTTCTCGGCCACGTTTCCGCCGATGGTGCTGGCCTTGTAGCTGGAGGGGTCGGGGGGGTAGAAGAGTCCGTGCTTGGCGGCCTCATTCTGCACCGCCACGGTGGTGATGCCCGAGCCCACCAGCATGGTCCGGGCTTCCGGATCCACCTGGTAAATGAAAGCCATCCGCTCGGTAGAGATGACGATCCCGCGCTTCAGCGGCACCGATCCTCCCGACATCCCGGTGCCCGCGCCGCGCGGGGTGATGATGAGACCCTCATCCAGGGCGAAATCCACCACCGCCTGCACGTCTTCGGTGGATTCCACCAGGACCACCATTTGGGGAATGACGCGCTCTGCGGTGGTATCGTAGGAATAGGAAAGCAGGTCCTCTTCGGACACCAGGACCTTGTGCTGACCCAGGATCCGCTGGAAACTCTTCAACGATTTGGGGCGAAAAAGCATGGCCGGGGGCCAATCTACCAGGATAAGGGAAATTAAAGAGATAATTTAATAAAATATTGTCCTTTATGCAAGTAAAAAGGCACCGAGGTTGCCGTGAAAATGGTATCAAGGCACAAAATAATATGGCCTTATCTCTGAAATATCCGGCATAATATACCGAACCCGGAGCGATTTATTCCCCTTCCGGGGGGCGCGGCTTCCAGGCGCTGCCCAGGGCCAGTTCCAACCCCAGGAAGACCAACCCGGCGATCAGGGCGGCCTTCCACAGCTCGCGGCCGTAGCGGGCGTCGCGCACCGCCTGGGCCAGGTGGTCCGGCGCGGCCACGATAACCCCGGCCTCCTGCCAGGCGGGGTAGGCGGCCGGCAGATCGGCGGTTTTCAGGTCCGACTCTTCCGGCGGCGGGTTGACCGCGACACGGTGCTCCCGGCTCCCGGCCCGCACCCGGTAGACGCCGGCTTCTTCCAGGGCGGCACGGCGGAACACCACCCGCTGTCCCTGCACCTGGGGCGGCAGTTTGATCTCCTGCCCTTCCGGCGTGATCAGCTCGGCGGCGGCGGTGGCCGAGGCTTCTCCCCCGAACGGCCCTTCCGTGGCGCGGATTTCCAGGTCCTGCCCCGCCGTCAGAGTTTGGCAGCGCTCCTTGTAGCCGCCGGCCAGACGCAGCACCAGGCGGTGGATCAGCGGTGCGAAGATGCCCCGGCCGCCCCAGTCCGACCAGGCGGGATCGGGAGAGGAGGCCGCCAGAATCACCCGCCCCTGCCCCCGTGGCGCCTCGGCCAGGAAGGGCAGTCCGTTGCGGAAGCGGAGGGGCGCGTCGCCCTGGTCCCCCACCAGGCGCAGGGCCTGGTAGAAGTGGGGCAGGGTGGGCTTGCTGCCGGGGCGCAGGATGCCGCGCAGCAGCGGCTCGTCCAGATCCGGATCGGCCCATACCAGGAAGGCGTCGCCGCCCGTGACCTGGCCCATCGGCTCGCCCCAGCGGGGCGCGTCCAGGCGGTCCAGCAGTTCGCGGTTAACGGCCGCGGCGTCGGTGCGGCTGCCGGGGAAGAGCAGCAGCCCGCCGCCGTTTTCCACGTAAGTGGCCAGCCGCGCGGCTTGGGCGGAGGTGAAGCTTGCCGGTCCAGCCAGGATGATGACGTCGTGGGCGGCCAGGGAGCCGGCGTCCCAGGAGGCGGCGTCGGCCTCGCGCAGGGTGATCAGGTCATCCTGACGGGCGGAGGGGGCCAGGGCCAGGCGCAGCCGCCGCACGGCGGCCGCCTCTCCGGCCAGCAGCACCTCCAGTTTCTCGGGGATGGAGAAGCAGAAGAAGGCCCGGTCGTCCACCTCCAGCAGGTCGTGGTCCTCAATCTCCACCGACCCTTCCTGCAGCCCGGCGGTTTGCGGTTGGACTTGGTGGCGGCGCTGGACCTCGCCTCCGGCCATGAGGGAAACCACGTCCTCCGCCACGCGGGTGCCGTTCAGGTAGAGGCTGTAGTAGACGTCTTCGCGGTCGCGCCGGCCATGGTTGGCCAGGGTGACCTCGACCTCCACCGGCTGGCCCGGTTCGATGATCTCGCTGATGACCCGCACCGGACCGGCGGAGAGATTTTCCGGGGATTCAGGCGCCGCCGGGACGAAGAAGGGGACCAGGCCGGCAGGGGGATCGGGCAGTTCGGGTTGGGCGGCAAAGTCGCTGATCAGGTAGATCTCGCCGCGGAAGTCGGGGCTGGAACGCAGGGAACGGGCGGCCAGGTCGAGGGCGGCGGCCAGGTCGGCCGGGCCGTCCCAGGGGCGGACCTCCTGCAGGGCGCGGCGCAGGGCGTCGGTATCGGCGGTGGGGCGGTCGGCCAGCGTTTCCGGTTCGCGGCGGGCGACGATCACCTGGGCGCGGTCGCCGGGGCTCAGGGAAGAGAGCAGAGTCTGGGCCGCCTCCTTCGCCTGCTGGAAGGAGGAGCCCGAGGCGTTGCGCGCCTGCATGCCGGCGGAGGCGTCCACCACCACGACCACCCCGGTGCGACCCGCGGTCAGCGCCCCGAAGCCCATTTGCCCCACCAGGGCGGGGCGGGCGAAAGCCAGGACAATCAGCAGCACGGCCAGGGTGCGCAACGCCAGCAGCAGCCACTGGCGCAGTTTCAGGTGGCGCATCTGCTGGCGCTGCAGCCGGCGCAGGAAGCGCAGGGTGCTGAAATCTATCTTGGGGAATTTGCGGCGGCTGAACAGGTGGATCAGCAGCGGCAGCGCCACGGCGAACAGTCCCGCCAGCAGCGCCGAGTTTAAAAAGGTCATCGTCAGAGTCGGTTATTCCCGCGGGGAGGCCAGCCGGCTTTCGACCAGGCCGACCAGGATGTGCCCGGCAGTGATGTGGCCCTCCTGCACCCGCTGGCTGTCGGAGGCAGGGATGCAGAGGCACAGGTCGGCCATGTCTCCCAACTCCCGCTTCTCTTCGCCCAGGAAGGCGATCACCTTCATCCCCCGGTCGCGGGCGGCGCGGGCGGCGGCCACCACGTTGGACGAACGGCCCGAGGTGCTGATGGCGATGAGCACGTCTCCGGGCCGGCCCAGGGCTTCCACCTGGCGGGAAAAGATGTGTTCGAAACCGAAGTCGTTGGCGGCGGCGGTCAGGGTGGAGGTGTCGGTGGTCAGGGCCAGGGCCGGGAGAGCGCCGCGCCGGCTGTCGGCGGAAAGGCGCACCACGAACTCGGTGGCCAGGTGCTGGCAGTCCGCCGCGGACCCGCCGTTGCCGCACAGCAGCAGGGTCCGTTCCCGGCTCATGGCCTGGGCGATCCAGTCGGCGGCCGTCTTCAGGGCCGTGCTGCAGGCCGAAATCATGGCGGTTTTGGTGCGGGCGCTGCTCTCCAGCGCCGTCCGGATCCGTTCATCATCGGACATGGTCCACCTGCATGAGTTACGTGTCGGGCGGAGGAAATTGGGAGGCCGGAATTTACCATTTTACGCCCCAGCGCCTCAAACGATCCCGCCGGGCGGCAAAATCAGGGCCTCCGGACGGTTTGAAGGGGGGACTTTCATCCGGCCATACCGCCTTTTTCCCAACGGGACTCCCCCCATGCCGTACTACCAATGTGAGGGGAAAATGCGGCTTCCGGCCACATCCCCTATAGCATCCTATTGGAAATGCTTGCCTTGAATCTGCACCGGAGATCCGGCGTGGAATCCTTCCCCTTGGCCGGCACGATATTTTGAAACCTTTGTCATATACAGGAGAGAGTACCATGAAAGCATGGATCACCATCCCTTCGGTGCTCGTCATTCTGGGCGTTCTGACGCTGCTGGAACGGCGCTACGGCTGGACTCAATGGTTCGCCTCACTCTACCGGGTACTGTTCACCCGGTCCACGGTCCAGGATGAAATCCAGGAGCAGGTCGAGCAGTTGTAGCTCGGGCGGCATATCGCCTGCATCCGGTTCAGGGACGGGCGTTCCCCGGGGCTGTCCCCCACGTACTGAAGAATGTCATTGCGCGCCATCGTTGCCTGATGGCGCGCAGTCATTTCCCCGGATCCGCGTCATTCCCCCGCGAAGACCACTTTGTGGCGAGGCCGTCCGCCCGCCGGCGGATCCAGTGGCCGAAGCCCTCTCAATACCCGGCCGAAGTGAGGGTTTGGCTCCTTCGCCGCTCGCGACGGGTGGTAACCTGGGGGAACGGCGCTTTTCCCTCCCCCTGCCCCATTTCCTCCACACTTTCCGGCTCCCCCTGCCCCGCGACGGATGCACAAAGGCCGCATTTTCATCCTATCATGCGAATGCGTCGCATTCTTAATTACTGGTAATACACTCCCTTCCCGATTTTGGCCCGCCGTTTGCTGACCCCTACCGCGAAACCATGAAATAATCAGCAATTCATCACCCACCAGCCAAACCGAAGGGAGCAATATATGAGGAAGGCCCTGTTGATCACCCTGTTCAGCGTGAGCGTTCTGGCCCTGAACGCCGGCGCGGAGACCATCTGGTTGGACATCCAGAACCACGACTACACTCCCCGGCATCTCTACGTGCCGGTCGGCACCACCGTCAAGTGGACCAACTACGACGGCGCCACCCACACCGTCACCGAGAACAACAACATGTTTAATTCCGGAGCGCTGACCAGCGGCCAGACCTTCACCTACACCTTCAACACCGTCGGCAATTACGACTACTACTGCATCCCGCATCCCTACATGGTGGGTACGGTTTACGTGCGCGCCACTTCGGAAGTCCCGGTGCTGATCAGCGCCGTACCCGTATCGGGACCGGTCGTCATTCCGGGCGGCGGCGGCTCTTTCGCCTACCAGGCCCAGGGCACCAGCCAGGTGTCCCAGAATCTGACGCCCACCTACTGGACCAAAGTCTATTATCCCAACAACACCTTCTTCCAGACCTTCCAGAAGAGCGTGCCGCTTCCGGCCGGCGCGACCCGCGGCGCGACGCTCTACCAGAACGTCGCCGGCTCGGCCCCGGCGGGAGCTTACCACTTCTTCGCCTTCCTCGGCACCAATCCGGATTCCGCCATCGGCTGGGCTCACTTCGACTTCACCAAGTCCGCCACCCTGTCGGGCGGCGCCGTGGGGGATTGGGAAGCCGCCCTGCTGAGCGACTGGTCCGATCCGGCCGGCGAGTTGACGGCTGCCGCCGTCCCCCGGGGCTCGGTTCACCTGTGGAATGCCCCCGAGCCCTTCAATCCCAGCACCACCATCAACTATTCCCTGCCGGAAGACGGCCTGGTCCGCCTGGAGGTGTTCAACCTCCGCGGCGCCCGGGTAGCCACCCTGGTGGAAGGGCAGGTGGCCGCGGGTCAGCACCAGGCAACGTTCGACGCCTCGGGGCTGCCCTCGGGCCTGTACCTCTACCGCCTGTCCACCGGCGCCACCGTCGTCTCCCAGAAGATGTTACTGCTGAAGTAGCGCATGTTCGAGCCTTGAGCCACGGTATATTCTCATGAAAAACCCCCGGGATCCCTGTGATCCGGGGGTTTTTCGTTTTCCTGGCTTGGAACGTTCATCGCGCTCCCGGTCGCACGCTGCGCCACACCGCCCCCAGGACGGCCGCCAGCTTGCGCCCCGCAGGCAGGGAAATCCGCCGCGCATACACCCGGAATTCCTGCCGCCGCAGCTCCTCCAGGGTGCCCTGGTACACCGCCTTCATGACTTGGGCGGGCAGCAGGCGGCGGGCCTGATCCCCCGCCAGGCGGGGATCGGCGGCCTGGAAGTACCCTTGGGCCCGCCGGTACTGGAATTCCATCAGCTCCCGGAAGCGGCGGTCGTACACCTGGCGCACCACGTCCTCCTCGCGGTAGTCGAACCGCTCCAGGTCTTCCAGGGGGAGGTAAAGTCGCCGGCGGTGCATGTCCTCGGCCAGGTCGCGCAGGATGTTGGTCATCTGCAGGGCCAGGCCCAGCCGGTCGGCGTAGGCGTCGGCCCCGGGATGGGTGCAACCGAAAATGCGCACCGAGACCCGCCCCACGGTCGAGGCCACGCAGCGGCAGTAGACTTCCAGGTCGGCGAAGGTGGCGAAGCGGCGCGGTTCTAGGTCCATCTCGATGCCGGACAGGAGGTCGCGGAAGGGCTGCCGGGGCAGGCCGAAGCGGACCACGGCGTCGGACAGGGCCAGGAACACGGGCGGATCGCCGTCAGGATCCAGGCGCTGTTCGAAGCAGCGATCGAGCAGGCCGCGCCAACGGACCAGTTCCGAGCGGCGGGCGTCCGGATCGGCGCCGGCCTCATCGGCGATGTCGTCGGCCAAGGTGCAGAAGGCGTAGAAGGCGGACAGGGCCAGGCGGCGGGGCCGGGGGAGGAGACGGAAGGCGGGGTAGAAGTTGCGGGCGCGTTGCCGGGCCAGGCCGTCGCAGTGGAGGTAAGCCTGGCGCAGCCGGGGGGAGGTCATGGCCGGGCTCCGCGGCGGCGCTTTCCCGCGCGTACCAGCGGATGGAAGCCGGCGGCCAGGGCCCCCAGCTTCTGCCGGGCGCTGACCTTGACCCGGCGCCGCAGGGCCAGCAGCGGGTCGCGCTGCACGTTGTTCAGGACCTGCATCCCGCCGTAGACGAACAGCCGCAGGGAGTAGCGCAGCCGTCCCACCAGCTTTTCCGGCAGGTGGGCGCCGGCATTCAGGAACTTGTAGGCGCGCACCACCTGGAAGTGCAGCAACCGGTTCAACTGGGCGCTGGGGTGCCGGTTCAGCACGTCTACCGGGTCCACCTCGAACCGGCGGAAATCCTCCAGGGGGATGTAGATGCGGCCGAGCTCGGCGTCGTGACCCACGTCCTGGCAGAAATTGGCCAACTGCAGCCCGGTGCAGACGAAATCGGATATGGCATCCAGCTCGTCGTCCTGGTAGCCGTAGAGGCGCAGCACCAGCCGGCCCACGGGATCGGCCGAACGGCGGGTGTAGTCCCGCAGGTCGCGGAAGGTGGCGTAGCGGGTGACCGACAAATCCTGCCGGAAAGCGCTGAGCAGATCGAAGAGGGGCTGGTGGGGCAGGTCGAACTGCCGGACGGTGTGGGTCAGCGCCGCGGCAATGGGATGCCCGGGATACCCCCCCAAGCTGCGGCGCAGTTCGTCTTCCCAGGCGTCCAGACGCAGAGCGGCCTCGCCGCGCTCGGCGATCTCATCCGCTAAATCATCGGAATGGCGGCAGAAAGCGTAAAGCGCGGCGAGGTGCGGAATCAGGCGCGGCGGCGTCAGGGGACCCAGAACGAAGAAGTTTTCGTAGTGCCTCAGGGACAGCCGAAGACAGTACCACTGCGCGCTCCGGATCCCCCCGGGGAGGGGAGTCCGGGCCGGATTATTCGTCGGCGCTGGCGGGAGCACTTTCCGTTTCCGGTTCGTCCGAATCCCCCGTGGGAATGGGGACATCGAAGGACCCAATGCTGACGGGAACGCGGTCGCGGCAGGCGGCGATGAAACAGGCCCAATGGTATTCCCCTTCCATCCCGGCCTGCTTGCTGATATAGGGTTTGTCCGAAGGACTCAATTCCCCCTGACATTGCTTGCATTTCATACGAATTCCCCCGTGGTGCGGGTGTTATCCTTGTTGATATTCCTTTAGTTTGCCTTCGATGAGCGCGCGGATCTCCTGCAGCCGGGGTTCGCTTTGGGCTTCGAAGCGCATGACAATGGCCGGCTGGGTGTTGGAGGCGCGCACCAGGCCCCATCCGTCGGGGAAGGTGACCCGCACGCCGTCCACGTCTATCACCTCGTACTGCTGTCCCATGAAGTACTGCTTGACCTGGTCCACCAGGTCGAACTTGACCTCGTCCGGGACGTCCAGGCGGATTTCCGGGGACACGTAAGTCTTGGGCAGCCCGGACAGGAGCTGGGACAGGGGCCTTGCTTCCTGGCACAGCAGTTCGACCAGCCGTCCCGAGGCGTAGATGGCGTCGTCGAAGCCGAAGTAGCGGTCGTTGAAGAAGATGTGGCCGCTCATCTCCCCGGCCAGCAGGGCGTTCTCTTCGCGCATCTTCTTCTTGATCAGGGAATGCCCGGTGCGCCACATGATGGGCTTGCCCCCGTGGCGGCTGACGTCGAGGTAGAGGTTCTGCGAGCACTTGACTTCGCCGATGATCACGCCGCCGGGATTGCGCTTCAGGATGGCGCGGCTGAAGATGATCATCAGCTGGTCGCCCCACAGGATGTTGCCCAGGTCGTCCACCACGCCGATGCGGTCGGCGTCCCCGTCGTAGGCCACGCCCAGGTCATAGCCCAGCTCTTCGGTGCGGCGGATCAGGTCCTGCATGTTGTCCACCACGGTGGGGTCGGGATGGTGGTTGGGGAAGGTGCCGTCGGGTTCGCCGTAGAGCACCTCCACCAGGCAACCCATGCTGCGGAACAGCTCGGGCGCCACCAGGCCGGCGGTGCCGTTGCCGCAGTCCAGAACCAGGCGGATGGGCTGGTCAATCACCAGGTTCTTCCGCAGGTACTCGGAATAGGCCGGAATAATGTTTTCCTTGCGGATGGTGCCGGCCGCCGGTGGCTGGACAAAATCCTCGGCTTCCATCAGGGCGCGGAGTTCCTGGATTTCTTCGCCGTAGATGGAATTCTGCCCCAGGTTCATCTTGAAGCCGTTGTACTCCGGCGGATTGTGGCTCCCGGTGATCATGACCCCGCCGTCCACGCTGAAGTAGCTGATGGCGAAGTACACGAGCGGTGTGGGCACCACCCCCAGGTCGTGGAGGCTGATGCCGACGTCGTTCAGTCCATTAGCCAGGACGTCGCGCAGGTGTTCTGAAGAGAGGCGGATGTCACGGCCCAGGATCAGGCTTTTGCCGCCCTGCTGGGCCACCTTGGTGCCGAACGCCCGGCCCAGGTTGTACACGGTCTCGTCGTCCAGATCCCTGGGAAACACCCCGCGGACGTCGTACTCGCGAAAAATTAACGGGTTGACTTTCATAGGGCCATCGAAAAGTTACATGTGACACTCCCGTTTTCCGGGAGCGGTTCCTTCAGACATGATGAGGAGGTAGACGGGATGGGGGTATAAAGTTACGACAGGAATGCCGGGATTTCAACAGAAATGTTATAAATTTGGGGCTTCCAGAACGCGGCGGTAGAGGTCGGTGTACTGTCCCACGACGCGTTCGGCGCTGAACTGGGTGCAGGCGCGCTCGCGGGCGGCCCGGCCCATGCGCCGCATCAACTCCCAGTCGGAAAGCAACTCCAGCGCCCGGGCGGCCATCCCTTCTATGTCGCCCACCGGCAGCAGGTAGCCGGTTTCCCCCTCGGTCACCACCTCCGGCAACCCCCCCACTCGGGAGCAGATCACCGGCACCCCCGCGGCCATGGCCTCCAGGGCGGTCAAGCCGAAGCTCTCCGTCTGGCTGGGCAGCAGCAGGATGTCGGTCAGCCGCAGGATCTCTTCCACGTTCAACTGCGCCCCCAGGAAGTAAACGTCGTCGGTCACGCCCAACTCGTCGGCGCGGCGCTCAGCCAGCGACCGGTCGGGGCCGTCCCCCACCATGATCAGCCGGGCCCGGCATTCCCGCCGCACCCGGGCGAAGGTGTCCACTACGTCCTGCACCCGCTTGACCGGCCGGAAATTGGAGATGTGGGTCAGGATGGCTTCCTCGCGCTCCCGGACCGGCCCGGACGGGTCGCCGGCTAAGGGGTCGCTGTAGCCCTGCCGCCGGACGAAGTTGGGAATGACCTCAATCTTTTTACCCACCCCGAACACCTCTTCGGTCTCCCGCTTCAGAAAGGCGCTCACCGCGGTGACGGCGTCCGACTGTTCCAGGGAGAAGCGGGTGATGGGCAGAAACGAGGGAGCGTTGCCTACCAGAGTGATGTCGGTGCCGTGCAGGGTAGTGATGAAAGGCAGCCGGCGGTCCGCCAGCATCTGCCGGGCCAGGTAGGCCGAGACCGCATGGGGGATGGCGTAATGCACGTGCACCAGGTCCAGCCTTTCGCGGGTGGCCACCTCCACCAGGTGGGAAGCCAGGGCCAGGCTGTAGGGCGGGTACTCGAACAGCGGGTAGTCGGTGACCTCCACCTTGTGGAAATGCAGGTTGGGGTGGTAGGAAGTGATCCGCACCGGCGGGGCGTAGGAGACGATGTGCACCGCATGGCCGCCGCGGGCCAGTTCCATGCCCAGTTCCGACGCCACCACCCCCGAGCCGCCGAAGGTGGGATAACAGACGATGCCGATATGAAGATGGTTCATTATTTCAGGAGCCAGCGGTCAGGAGAAAAGAATCCAGATGCCAGAATTCAGAAGAAGAATACAGGAGACAGGAGCCAGAAGCCAGAAGCCAGGAGCCAAGAGCCAGAATATCACCCTGAAAGGGTGGACCAACATCCGCTCCCTCCGTTCCATCGGCGATTCTGACCGTGAGATTGCTTCGGCCGCTGAAAAACCGCGGCCTCGCAATGACACTGTCGGACGATGGGCGGAGATTGCTTCGCCCGCTGAAAAGCGCGGGCCTCGCCACGCCGTGGCCCCTCCGGGGGTGGCGGGGCAGGGGTGGACTTTTCGTAGCCCCGGGTTTCAACCCGGGAAGAAGGTGCCCACCTCCGCGCATTACGACCCTGCCACGAGGTGTTCCCTTCGGGAAAGGGGTCGAACAACATCCGTGCAATCCGCCATCCACCGCCAGGAATCACTTCGACTACTGAACATTTCCCGGGCGGGGACCTGTAAGAACTTCCGCGTCGCCCCGAAGGGGTTCCTTCGTCACCAACCCCAAATCCCAGATCCCCATACCCCCTCTGTGCTTATCTGTGTCGATCTGTGGCTAAATCCTACCGCAATGTGGCCCAATCCGGGCGGGTGCCAGCCAGGAAGGCCACCGGGTCGTCCACCCGCAGCGTTTCGCGGGAGAGGAACGGTTCGCCGTAGGCCGCCTCGATTTTCGACCCGTAGAACCTGGCGCGAGCGATGACCGTGTCCAGGAACTGCGGACGGCTGATGTAGGTCTGCGGATCGCCGGAATCGGGATCGAACTGCGACCGGTAGGCGCGGATGGCGTCCAGGCGCGCCTCGAACGAGTCGGACACGTCCACAATGAAGGAGAAGTCGTCGTCCCGGCGGCAGAGGTACTGCAGGATCCAGGTGGGGCGGTACATGGGCTGACCGGTGTCAATCTTGCGCAGGCCGGCCAAAAAGGCGGCGTCCAGGGCGGCGCGGCCCACGGCGGCGTGGTCGGGATGGCGTTCTTCGCTGCAGGGGACCAGCCACAGGGCGGGACGCCACTTGCGCAGGGCGCGCACCAGGACCATCTTCAGGTCCGGTTCGGTGGACAACCAGCCGTCGGGCAGGCCGGCGTTCTCGCGCACGGTCAGGCCCATGATGCGGGCGGCTTCCCGGGCTTCCCGGAGGCGTTGTTCGGGCGTGCCCCGGGTACCCATCTCGCCCCGGGTCAGATCCAGGACCCCGGTGCGGTATCCGGCCCGAGCCATCTTGATCAGGGTGCCACCGCAGGTCAATTCGATGTCGTCGGGGTGCGCGGCCACGGCCATCAGGTGCAGGGGTTCAGGAGCGTTGGGTGTATCCATGGAGATCGGGTATTAGAAGGTGCCGGAGATTCGGTTTATATTAAACGTAACCGGAGGGAGGTTTGTGAGGGGGAGGGTGGTAAAGAGACCTTGCATTGATACCGCCGGCAGAAGCCCGGCGGAAAATCCCCTCCAGGGCGACGCATCTGCGCAGCGGGTCGAGGTATGCCGCCTTGGGTATGAGACAGTGCCATGTTAATGCGCGACGGTCTCTTCCCGGCAGATGCCTGGCCCCGACACATTGCCGCGTGAAAGGCAAATGCCAAGCGTCAGGTCACGCCGCTTAACGGCAGGGACGCCGGCGCTACCATTCACCCCGCAGGAGCGGGGCGCTACTATCTTTTACTTAATACTTTATACTG
>QZKQ01000078.1 GCA_003599535.1 Candidatus Zixiibacteriota bacterium
CCCCTTCCGCGGAAGGGGCTTCGGCATGTGGAGACCGCGCGGCGATTATGGGGCGTCGCGCGTATAGGTGACGGTGATGGGGTCGGAGGTGACGTCCCAGAAGCCCTCTACCTGGCAGTGCACCTGGCCGGTGGTCTCCATGGCCCCCGGATCGGGGAAGGCCTGGGATTCCGTGGTGATCAGGTAGGTGATGGCATACCCGGTGGAATCAAAGGGTTCGGGCCACTGGGTATACGGCAGGGTGCCCGGACCGGTCAACTTCTGCGAACGCCAGGTGCTGGCGAAGGGGGTGGGATACCAGTTGTAGTACCCGCGGGTGGAGAAGAAGACGATGGTGGCGTTGTTGATGGGATTGCCGTGCCCGTCAATCAGGTAGGCGATGCACTTCATCACCGCGGTGTCCAGCGAACCGCCCTGGGGCGGATGGGAGAAGTTGTAGGCTATCGGGTCCACGGCCAGGCTGAGATCGCCGTCCGCCAGCGGCAGGAGGTATCCCTGTGATCCGATGACGGAATCCTCGCCCACCATGCAGTAGGCCACCACGCTGATGGTATCGAAGGTCTCATCACTGTGGTAGGTCAGGGAGGTGAAGGCCACGCCGGGGTAGGTGTCGCCGTTCCAGTTCTCGTTGCCGGTGAAGCCGGCGCCCTGGATCTGCCCGATGGTCTGGGGCAACTGGTAAAAGGAGACCGATACGCTGTCGGGCACCTGGTTACCATACTCGTCCAGCACCAGGGCGGACACTTCCACGCGCCAGGTGTCGCCGCCGCCGTCCTGCGGGTCGGACATGGAGTTGATGTCAATGAAGGCGGGGGGACCGGCCACCACCGTCACCAACGACTGCTGAGTGGTGATCAGGGTGGATCCGTTGTAGGTCCAGGCCTTGATCTGCACCGGCCCGGATACCGTGCCCGCGTTCAACACCACAGTGGCGATCCCGCCGGCGGTCAAGGTGGAATCCTGCAGGCCGTGATTGTTGATGTTGATGCCGCCCAGGCCTGCGCCGCCCAGGATCTGGAAGTGCACCATCACGTCGTTGCCCACCAGGTTGCCGGCCGCGTCGCGGATCATGGCGTTGATGGGCGTGAAGTTGGTGCCGCCGGCGCCGGCCACGGTGATGGAAGGCAGCGTCGAGGAGAGGGAGATCAGCATTGGCCCGGAGGGCACGAAGGTAACCAGGGTCGAGTCAATGAGCATGTTCACCTGGGCCTTCACCCAGGCCGGACCGGCCGAGGTCAGGGGCGACAGGTAACTGGTGGCCACCCCGTTCACGGTGGGTGCTTCCGGCGGGTTGATGGAGCCCCGCGATGTAGTGAAGAGCACGCCCACGTTGTTTTGCACCAGGTTGCCCGTGGTGTCCGTCACCACGGCGGTTACGGTGGCCGAGGTCATGCTGCCGACGGGCAGGGTGGAGGGCGTAACCGTCACCATGACGTTGCTGGGCGGACCGGCGTGCAGCGTCACCGGCACCGGGTTGGAGTAGATGCCTTCAACTTCCGCGTAGAGGGTATCCACCCCGGTGCTGATGCCGGCATGGTAGTACACTGTGGCCGTCCCGGCGGCGCCCACCTGGGTGATGGGGGTGGAGATGTCGCCGATGTTTTCCCCGCCTACGTAGAAGTGAATCTGGGTGCCGTTGGGAGCCAGGGCGTTGTTTTCCAGGTACACGGTGGCGTCCACCCGGGTGGAATCCAGGCCGTTGGCGGTGATGGAGTTGGTGGCGGCGTTCAGCACGATGTGATCCGTGGTCCGCTCCGGCATGATCGTGATGTAGACGGTATCCGAGATTCCCAGTTCGTTGTACTTAGCGATGATCATGGCCGAATCCGGGAAAGAGTACTCGCCGTACGCCTGGAAGGTGGCCTGGGCCAGGCCGTTGAGATCGGTCAGTACCGGGGAGTTGACGGTGCCGAAATCCGAGGTGAAGATGATGGAAGCGTTGGCGATCACCTGGTAATCCTGGTCCTTCAGCAGGGCCGACAAGGTGGCGAAGGTGATGCCGTTGTCGGCGTAAATGACGTTGGTGTCGGAGAACAACTGCAGAGAACCGTTGGATTGGCTGGTGGGCTTGACTTCAATTTCGCAGGTGTCGCTCAAGTTACCCACCACCGCCCAGACCTTGCCCTTGCCGGTGGTGTAGGGCAATGACTGGTACAGAGTGGTTTTCATCCCGGCGGAATCCGTGACGCCGGTGTTGGAAGTCAGCAGTCCCATATCGGTGGCGAAGCTGACCGGTACCCCCACCAAACCGTTATTCTGCTCGTCCTGCACGATGGCGGTAATCATGGACGATCCGATGGATCCGGGCGATACGAAGAAACTGGTGGGTGCCGCGGAGATGGTGAGGCTGGCGATCTGCTGACCGACATCGAACACCCAGAAGGTGTCCACGTCGCTGATGGTGGTCACGTCGTCCAGACCGGGGGGTTCGGGGGGGATGCTGCCTTCCGGCAGGCCCAGGCCCGAAATCAGCACTTCGCCCGTCTTCAGCTTGGGCCAGGTGCTGGGCGCCGTGCCGGTCAGTCCGTCGCCGGTATCCGGCGTCAGAGTGAGCACCGAAGCCGTCACCAGGCCCATGCCGTACTGCTGATTCGAATGGATGTAGGTCACCACGGTCCCGGCGTTGTTGGTGGTACCCGCCAAGGCCAGCACCCCGAGGTTGGTGGACAGGTTGACCTGCAGCCCGGGAATGCCCACGCCCTGTGAATCGTAGACCCGAACGGTGGCCTTGATGGAATCCTCTTCACCGGCCGCCAGAAATAACTGATCCGGGGCCAGGGAGAGATTGATCTGGGAGGCGAAGCCGGTCAGGGCGGTCACGTGCAGCGTCACCGTGCCCGTGGTGACGAGGCCTCCGGAGGTCACTTCGGCCTTGATGGTGGCGTCACCGAATTCCCCTTCCGAATTGAAGGAGACCGACACTTTGCCGTCCAGGTCGGTGGTATCCTTGGAGGTGGAAACGGAGCCCAGGTCGGGGGAGGTGAAGGTGACCACGATGCCCGGGAGAGCCTGGCCTTCCGTGTCGCTCACCGTGGCGGTGATGGTCGCCGTGGCCGACTGCATCGGCAGGGCGTAGAGGTACTGGTCAGGAGTTGTGACCGTGACCGCCCCGATGATGTTGACGGTCCCGCCGTTGGAAGGTCCGGTGGATGATTTCTGATCGCAGTTGACCAGCAGCAGAGACATGGCTGCCAGTAGCAGTACCCCCATTGAGCCGCGCAGATAATTCATGGTGCCTCCGACATAGCTCCCGGGATTCAGGAGTCTGGTGGATGTTGCAGCAGTATGTGGGAATCAATATGATTATGTAATAGAAACATAACCTTAATGCGGGTGCGTACCGAAAGTGCGAAGGAGAGGGGTGATGCGTGTGAATCTGAAATATAATGAACCAATTCAATCAAAGCAAGAAGTATTCCAGGGAAATGCCTCGCCCCGGTTGGCGGGGGGTCAGATTTCCCGCTGTTCCCCTTCGCTGGTGACGTGGATGGCCGCGTCTCCGGGAATCGGACACCGGGTTTCGCAGATGCCGCAGCCGATGCACAGGGTGGTGTCCACGTAGGGGATCTTCACGTTGTCCCGCAGACCGTCGGGCAGGACCACCTGGCCGGGGCGGAAGATGATGGCCTTGTCCGGCACCGGGCAATGCTCTTCGCAGACGATGCAATCCTCGCCTTTGACCCAGGGGATGCAGCGGGATCGGTCAATCCAGGCCAGCCCGATCACCTTCTGCTTCTTGGCTGCCTCGGTCAGGGGCTTGACGGCGCCCGAGGGGCAGACTTCGCCGCACAGCGTGCAGGCATACTCGCAGTAGCCTTCCCGCATCCGGGCGACCGGCGTCCAGGCCGATTCCCAGCCGCTTTCCAGTTCCGCCGGTTGCAGGCAGCCTCCGGTGCTGGAACAGGCCTTGACGCACTGCTGACAGCGCAGGCAGAGGTCCAGGAAACGGTCTTCCTCCACCGCCCCCGGCGGGCGGATGCGGCCCCCCGCGGCCTTCACGTCGGGCAGCGAAGCCCGCCAAACGCCGCCCAGGGCCACCGCCGCGCCCAGCGTTCCCAGCAGCCGGCGCCGTCCGAGGTCCAGCGCTTCCTGCCGCGCCTTGGGCTTGCCCCAGGCGAAGGTGGTACCATTCGCCGGGCAGGTCTGGGCGCACTCCAGGCAGAGAATGCATTCTCCCCTGCGGGTGCGCTCGTAATCGTCCTCGATGGCGCCCATCCTGCAATCTTCCGCGCACAGGCTGCACTCCGTGCATGAATGCCCGTCCACGCGGCGCCCGAAGGGGGAAAACCGGCTGATTAGGCCCAGGCCGGCGCCCAGGGGGCACAGGTTGCGGCACCAGTAGCGGCGCCCGAAGCGGTCCAGCAGCAGGAGGCCCAGGAACATCCCCAGGGTCACGGTCAGGAGGGCGGTCTGAAAGGGAGCCAGGGGGAGGAACCAGCCGCGGAAGAGATCGGTGGCGAACAGGGCGGGCGATTCTATCCAGGTCCAGGCGAATCCCGCCTCCAGCAGGCTGCCCAGACCCCAGGCCGCCAGGGGGTAGAAGACCAGGGTCAGGGTGCGGGTGAAGATGACCAGGGGGTCCAGGAGCCAGGCGGCCTGGAGCGACAGGAAGGATAGCAGCAATACGCCGATCAAAATGGCGTACTTCCAGCGGTGGTCGCCGCGGCGGGTTTTTCCGTGGGGCAGGAGGCGATTCCAGCCGTCCAGGCAGGCGCCCAGGGGACAGACCCAGCCGCAAAAGCTGCGCCCCAGGAGGAAGGCCAGCAGCAGCACGAGCAGCGCCGGCCAGAAGGAGGCAATCAGGGTGCGGGCGGCCATCCCGGCGGTGACTCCGGCCAGCGGGTCCAGCCGCAACAGCAGGTCCGGAGGGACGGTCTTCTGCAGCGGGAACCGCGCCGACAGGAACAGCCCCACGAACAGCAGGAGAAAGAAGACCTGGCTGGCGCGGCGCAGGGTGATGGCCTTGGGCAGGTGCATCCGGTTTTATCCCAGGACGATTTCCTTGTATCCCGCCGGGCGTTCGATGCTCCCCAGGCCGCGGGACTGGGCCTCCTTCAGGTAGCCCAGCTCCAGGGGGTCGCGGCCGAACACGCGGGCGCTCTCGGCGTCCACCGCCACGATATCGAATCCGGCGATCAGGGTATTCATCAGGCGCACGTCGTCGAGGCTGCCGCCGGTGGGGCCGTTCTTCACCATCACCCGGCGGGCGTCCACCACCGTGATTTGCGGCAGGATGGGCTGAGCCACGTCAATCAGCTTCTGGTGGAAGCCGTTGTGGATGGAAGAGCGGCTGCCGCCCATCACCCCCATCAGGTTCTTCAGGCCCGCGGTGACGCCGGCCAGGGAGTGGTGCTTCAAGATGGGGAGGTTCACCCGCAGGTCGGCGCGCAGCCAGTCGCGGTAGATGGGCCAGGCGCGGAGCTTCTGCCCTTCGGGTAACGGGATGACGTCGAAGCGCTTCTCGTGCACGTGGGAGACGTCCGCGCCGGCGGCTTTGGCGGCCGCTTCGATGCCGCTGCGGGCGTAGCAGCGTTCCGCGGAATTGCAGGTGAAGTCGAACACCTGCACCTTGGCCCCCTCCCCCTTGAACGCCTTCACCGCCGCGGCCACCAGGTCGGGATCGGTGTTGGCGCCCTGCTCAGGGGTGCGGTCCCAGCCGATGTTGGGCTTGACCACCACGGTCTTGCCGGAAGCGCCGAACTGCCCCAGGCCGCCCAGGGCGTCCAGCGCCGCCGCCAGGGCTTCCTCGGGGGTGCCCCCGGTGACCTTCACCAGGGTGACGGCCTCCTGCGCCAGGAGGTCAAGCTGCCACGGCAGCAGCAGCGCCGCCGTCCCCGCAGCGGAGAGACCCAGGAAGGAGCGGCGGGAGAGGGAGTGATTGGAAGTTTTCATATTATTCATCAAAGGCCATTTTCCAGATATGGACTTGCAGTTGATCGGCATGGCACAGAATACTTTTATTCTCCGGTGAGCCACCGCTGAAGGGCGAAAGATACACTTTGCCTCCGGCGGCAAAACCGGTGGTATCCATCACTTGAAATTCGGCAATGTTGGGATGCGGCAGAAGATGTGGCTTTTCATACTGCCACTTGACCTGAGGCTGTATGCCGCTGAAAATCAGTGATCCATCAGGCAAAAGTGTCCAGTGGCGCAATTCCGGCGAAGCCTCTTCGGGGTATTGGAGCAAGGCCTGGATATGATCCGACTTTTTTTGGAATGGATCAAAGCGAACTAGGTGGATTTCAGTTCCCTTCTCACTTCGAGCCGAGGTGTAAAAGTAGCCGCACCCATCTTCACCAAACCCGAGAAAAGTGTATTCCATAAGCCGGTTTTGGGCGATACTATCCGGTTCTGTCTGCCAAAGTCGATAAGTGCTCCTTACCGGATATTCATCACTCGGATTATATGAAAATTCCTCGTTTACCGGCTGCGCGAATCGGCCGTCCTTCGTCAGGAAAAATACGGTGGTGTAATCATGCCAGGACCAGGAGGCGCCCACTCCACGCGGGCTCCAGTATTCATAAGGGACATGAGCTTTGAAATAGCCGGTGAAATAAAAAGCCAAAGCAGGCAAATTCCGCTTTTCCGCGCGAAAGATAATATAATTTCCCTGTATACGTGGCGGCCTGAGGACATATCTGGACACCTGGGTTTTCGGAGGCTCAGGTTGCAGGTAGTCCATGATATGGGTGGTCTCAGGATTAATATCAATGGGTATTACTTCACTTCGCGGGTCATTCATGTTCCAGCGTCGGAGGTACCAGAAGTCCGGAAAGGGACTCGTGTACCAGCGGCCTGTAGAATCGAATCCGCAAATATCGCCGGTCAACTTTCCATGAACACTATCCGTCTCAGTCCACCGATTAATGAATCTGCCATCATGATTGAAGAGGTAGACGATTTTTTGTTCTTTGCACCGCAACCAGAAGTGATTATCCGGCATGACATACAGTTCGGTGGGGCAGAATTGATACAGAAACGTATTTGCCCCCTGGGGGAAGGGAAAATCCGCTTCACCCGGCCCGCATGAGATCGTCGCAATTTTTTCCAAGATCGCCGCCGGCGCAGGGTGGCAGAATGTCCCGGTAGCGACCAGCAATCCAACCATTAATTTAATCATGGTTGCGCCTTTCAGTCAAGCCCCAATCCCGCATTTTGGCGTGCGTACGACACGCCGCTCTATGGCCGGGATATCATCGCCTGGCAGATCCGTTCATTCCGGCATGAATTTTCCGCATTCCGAACACACCCGGTCATGCAGACACACCACGCTGCCGCAAGCTACGCAACGCCACTTTTCATGTTCTTCATGCAAATATTGATCGCTGCCGACGTTCTGGAGATACCTGGCATTCTCGATCAGACTGACATGATAGCGTTGCTGATAATTCTTATCGAGACGCTTGAGGCGGGTGCAGGGAAAGGTGGAGCATTCGTAGCATAAGTTCAGGCTTTGCTCCATGGCGCAAGCCTTGATTTTACAATTCCGGCAGTGCAGCGGTATGGATTCATTCGGACCCCGGCACCCCAGACAGGATTTTTTCTTCCTTAGATATGCGGCGCAAACCAGGCAATTCATGCCGCAGGGCGCTACCAGGATCGTGGAGAGGTTGTCCGGCATTTTCATCGGTTATCTACCAGCATATCCCGCATTTTGGTACACCGCCAGTACTTCCCCCGCCGCCGCTTCCACCGGCCGTCCCTCCCGCATCTCCACCCACGCGATCCGGGCGTCCCGCTTGAACCAGCTGATCTGCCGCTTGGCGAAGCGCCGGGTGTTGCGGGTGAACAGCCGCACCATCTCCTCATAGTCGATCTCGCCGTGCAGGTATTGCAGCGGTTCCACGTAGCCGACGCTGTCCAGGGCGTTGCACTGCGCCGGCGTCAGGCCGCGGTCCACCAGCGAACGCACCTCGTCCAGCAGCCCCTCGTCCAGCATCTGCCGGCAGCGGCGTTCGATCCGGGCGTACAATTCGGCCCGGGGCCATTCCAAGCCTACCAGTACCGGCCGGTAGGGAGGAGGGTTGGCCTGGCTTTTCCGCAGTGCGCTGATGGGCAGGCCGGTCAACTGCCAGATCTCCAACGCCCGTTCGATGCGCCGGTAGTCCGTGGGCATGATGCGGGCGGCCGCTTCCGGGTCCACTGCCTTGAGCTCTTCGTGCAGCTTGTGAACTCCTTCACTTTGGGCGCGCAATTTAAGCCGGTCCCGAAGGGCGGGATCGGCGGACGGGCCGGTGAAGAAGTCGTCGGCCAGGGCGGAGACGTACAATCCCGAACCCCCCACTACCAGCGGTACGATCCCCCGGCCCAGCAGTTCCAGGATCTTCGCCCGCGCCTGGCGGCCGTACTCCCCCGCGCTGAACGGTTCGTCCGGTTCCAGGCAGGCGATGAAGTGGTGGGGAACTTGGGCCAGCTCCGCGGGCGTGGGCTGAGCCGTTCCCAGGGCCATGCCGCGGTAGAGCTGCCGGGAATCGGCGGAGATGATTTCGGTGCCCAGGCGCTCGGCCAAAATCAGCGACAGCGCCGTCTTGCCCGAGGCCGTCGGCCCGACCAGGAAGGGGACGGGGGGGAGGTTATCAGCCACAGATCACACAGATGAACACCGATAAAATATGTGGTGGGACAGACACTTGTCCCTCTTCTGACGGATTCCTGTCTGTCACCCGGTGCTTGATACTTGAGGCATGAATAACAGTGTTATTGCCCCGAAGGAGCCACTGAGGGAGAATTGGTCTCTCGTGAAGTTGAAATCCGGATCTCTCGCAGCCCGTCCGAATAGCGATTTCCCGCGGCTTCTTAAAGCCCCAGATGCTCCCGGCTTGACCCGTCCGCCAGTGACAGCAGCAACCCTCAATGCCCCAGCATGAACAGCCCCAGGTACCACCGCACCATGGTCTCCCCCAGCCAGATGACCACCCAGGCGCCCAGGGCGAAGAACGGCCCCATGGGAATGCGCCGCTCCGACCCCCGGCGCCGCTGGATCAGTCCCCAGACCAGGGCCGACAACGCCGCCGTCAGCATCAGCAGTACGAACCGCCCCGGGCCAAAGGTGAAGCCCAGCACCGCGGCCAGCTTCAGGTCGCCGAACCCCGCCAGCCGCCCCGTCTTGGCTTTGCCCACCAGCATCATCAGGCCGGCAAACCCCAGGCCGGTCCCGAAGCCCGCCGCCGCCGACAACCAGCCCTGCTGCGGAGCGACGATCATCCATAGCAGGCTGATGACCGCCCCGGCCGCCACCAGCGGGTTGGGGAGGCGATAAAATTCCAGGTCAATGACCGCCAGAATGAGCAGCAGGATCATCCACGCGCCGGTAAACAGAAACACCCAGGACCAGCCTTCCGCCCAGTACAGCGTGCCCAGGATCAGGGCGCTGATCAGCTCGATGATGGGGTAGCGCGCGCTGATGGGGGCGCCGCAACACGCCGCCTGGCCGCGCAGGAGCATGAAGCTAAGGATGGGAATGTTGTGCCAGGGGGGGATGGGCCGGCTGCAGGCGGGGCAGCGGGAGGCCGGTTTGACCAGGGACTGGCCGCGCGGCAGACGCCAGATGACCACGTTGGCGAACGACCCGAGCGAGGCGCCCAGGATCACGGTCAGCAGCAGCGCCAGGGGAGACCCCCAGGTAACCATGATCCAGGCCTCCTCCAGCATGGAAATCCAATCCGACATCACGAGAGAGCTTCCTTGCGGCGGAACAGGCGGGAACTTTGCATTTTCATGAAGACGCGCAGATCATCGAAGTAGCTGTAGGTGATGGGTACCAGCAGGAGAGTCAGCGCGGTGCCGGACATCAGCCCGCCGATCAGGGTGCGGCCCAGGGGCGCGTAGGGGATGCCGACCATGCCGGCGTTGCCCAGGGCCATGGGCAGCAATCCGCAGATGGTGGTCAGAGCTGTCATCAGGATGGGGCGGAAGCGGCGCTGCCCGGCTTCAATCAGCGCTTCCCGGCGGGGCATGCCTTCCTGCCGCAGGCGGTTGATCAGGTCCACCAGCACGATGGCGTTGTTCACCACCACGCCCACCAGGATGATCATCCCGATGCCGGCCATGATGTCCAGCGCGGTGCCGGTCAGGAACAGCATCCAGTAGGCGCCGATGAAGGCGAAGGGGATGGACACCAGCACCGAGAACGGCAGCACGAAGGATTCGAACAGGACTCCCATCAGCAGGAAAACGAACACCACGGCCAGAATGATCCCGTAGGTTTGCGCCCGGTTGGACTCTTCCATATCGCGGAAGCGGTTTCCCTTGTCGAAGGAATAGCCCCGGGGCAGTTCGAGGCCGGCCAGAACCTGGTCAATGGAAGCGGCCAGGGTTTCCATGTTTTCCTGCGCCGTGGTGATCTTCAGCGCCAGGCTGGTCTTGCCGTTCAGGCGCTGGATTTCCCCCCAGCCCTTCTGCAGGTGAAAGTCAGCCGCTGCCGTCAGGGGGATATCCCGGCCGCTTTCGGAATAGAAGGAGAGGTTCTTCAACTGCTCGAGGGTTTCCCGGTCGGATTTGGCCAGTTGCGCCCGCATGGATATTTCGTGGTCCTCGGCGTGGAAATCGGGCAGGTCGTAGCCGCGCAACGCGTAGGATATGGTGCCGGCCACGCGCTGGGGATTCAGGTCGTAGCGCCGGGCCTGTTCCCGGTTCAGCCGCACCTGCACTTCGCTGGACCCATCCTCCATGTCCAGTTCCACGCCCAGAACACTGGGCAGGGTGCGGAAGTGGCGCTTCAAGTCTTCCCCGATTTTCACCAGTGTGGCGGTGTCGTCGCCGTACAGGTTGACGGTGACGGCGGATTCGGAGGAGGAATCCCAGCGCCAGTTGGTGGACATCTCCACGCCGGGCAGTTCCGGCACGCGCTTCTTCATGTCCTCGATGACGTCGGCGCGGCTCATGGGCTCGTTGCGGAACAGCCCCAGCGGCTGGCCCAGGCCCTTGACCACGGTTTTCCACCAGGTGTCGTCCCGGGTCGGATGCAGGTACGCCTGCACGTGGGCGAAGGTGCGGGAATAGCGAGACTGCACCGACCTTAGATCATATTCTTCCGCCTTTTCGAACAGCAGGTTCTCGACCGTTTCCACCAGGGTTCTGGCCTTCTCCTCGGTGTAGTTTTCCGGCAGGCGGAACATCAGGCGGAAATCGTTGATGTTGCCTTCGGTCATGTCCGTCTTGGGGATCTTCCCCGCAATGTAGAACTGGCTGACCAGGAACAGGGCGAGGATTACCAGGACGGCGTCAAAGCGGTGGTCCAGGGTGAAGGTCAGGGCGCGGCGGTAGATCCGGGATCCGGCTTCGATCAAACGGGGGGTGCGCACCCGGCCGGGCGTCACCAGGGCCTTGGTGGCCAGGGGAATGATGAGCAGCGCCACGGTCAGCGAGGCCACAATGGCCACGATCACCGGCATCCCGATGCGCAGCATGTAAAACGAAAATCCCACATCGTCGTTCATCAGGATCAGCGGGAGGAACACGACGACCGTGGTCAGGGTGCCCATGGTCACCGCCAGGGCCACTTCACTGGCGCCTCGCAACGCGGCCTCATGGGGCGCCAATCCCCGGGTGCGGGCCAGGAAGATGCTTTCGGTGATGACGATGGCATTGTCCACCACCATGCCGATGCTGATCATCATGCCCATCAGCGTGGCGGCATTCAGGCTCCAGCCCGTGAAGTACAGGAAGATGATGGTGGCCAGCAGGGACAGGGGCATGGCCAGGGTGATGATGGCGGTCATGCGCCAGTGGCGCAGGAAGAAGAAGAGCACCCAGAAGGCGAAGAGAGCGCCCCACAGGCCGGAAGTCTTCAGGTTGCCGACCGCCTCCAGGATGTGTCTGCCCTGGTTGAAGAAAATCTCGTACTGGGCTCCCCGCAGCACCGGGTTCTGCTTCAGGTCGCCTTCGATCACCTGAAGGATTTCATCGCAGGTTTCCACCGTGTTGGCGGTGGATTCCTTGTACACGGCCACGTTGACGGCCGGCTGCCGGTTGAGCCTCTGGTACCAGCGGATTTCGGGAATGGAGTAGGAGACGTTGGCGACGTGTTCCAGGCGCACGTTGGTCCCCTTGACCGGCAGCTTGGATATCTCCTCGATGGTCTCGTAGCGCCCCATGGAACGCACGAAGAGCTTGCGGCCGCCGTCCATCACCCAGCCGGAAGTGAGGGCGAAATTGTCCCTTTCCAGGTTCTGGGCCAGGGCGTACAGGTCGACGCCGTGGGCCTGGGCCCGCTGGGCGTCCAGCTCGATCTGAATGACCTTTTCGTACGCTCCCCAAACCTCCACCTTGGCCACGCCGTCAATCCGTTCCAGGGGGCGCTGGATGTGCTCGGTGATGGTGTAGTAGGGGTCGTCCAGGTAGCGGTTGAGATTAATGCCGAAGTAAACGATGGGTTCGTCATCTTCGGAAAAGCGGTTGATGCGCCAGTAGCGCTGATCCTGGGGCATCTGGGAACGGGCCCGTTCCAGGCGGTCGTAGACCTGGTTGTAGGCCACATTCATGTCGGTCTTCTTCTCGAATTCCAGCCAGAAGCTGGCGCCGTTGGACCCGGACCGGGCGTTGACCTCCTTCAGGTTGCGCACCGTGCGCAACTGCTCCTCCATGGGCCGGGTGATCTGCTCCTCGACTTCCGCCGGGTTGGACGTGCGGTAGCTCACCCAGACCCACAGGTAGGGCGGGTCGAAGCCCCCGGGCAGCAGGCTGACGGGCAGACGGGAATAGGCGATGGCGCCTACCGCCAGCACCGCCAGCGCGATCATCAGCACGCTGATGGGGCGCGTGACCGAGAGGCGGGGGATGAGTGAGCCTTTGTCAGGCGGGATGGTCATGAATGGGCTGCTGGTCGCTGGTTGTTGGCTACTGGTTCTCGGCTATTGACTATCGGCTATTGGCTCTTGGCTCTTGGCTCTTGGCGGCTTCATTGTCATCCCAGTCCTGTAGGGTGGACTAAGCGGCGGAGCCACAACCCATATTAGCGTTGCCGCCAGGATTGAAGCGGAGTCTATTGTACGCAGTCGGTTTGGGAGCGGCAGTAGATCTGCCGGCGCACGATGGTTCAACCCGTCAAAATACGATTCCTGGCGGTGTCGCTTCACCCCTCGTCAGAATCGCAGATTTCCGCAGATTTAACTGATTTCGCTGATTATGTCTGTGTCAGAGCGATCTGTGGCTAAATCTTTATCCCGGTTGATGAGCGCATAGATCACCGGAATGATGATCAGCGTCAGGAGGGTGGAACTAATCAGCCCGGCGATGACGGTGACGGCCATGGGGGTGCGGATTTCCGCGCCTTCGCCGAAGCCCAGGGCCATGGGTAGGAGACCGAGCACGGTGGTCAGGGTGGTCATCATGATGGGCCGCAGGCGCACTCCGGCAGCGGTGCGGATGGCTTCCTTGACCTTCATTCCCCGGGCCCGCAGCGTGTTGGTGTAGTCCACCAGCACGATGGCGTTGTTCACCACCACCCCGGCCAGGGTGATCATCCCCAGGTACACCACGATGGAGAGGGAGAGGTTCAGGGTCCACAGCGTCAGGATTACCCCGATGCCCGCCAGCGGCACCGTGAACAGGATGATGAAGGGATTCAGCAGCGATTCGAACTGCACCGCCATGACCACGTACACCAGGAACACGGCCAGCAGCAAGGCGAAAGCCAGGCTGCTTAACGATTCCTGCATCTCCCGGTTCTGGCCGCTGATGACCACGCTCATGGTTTCCGGGATCTGCAGGTCCGCCAGGCGGGCGTCCAGGTCTTCCACCGCCGACCCCAGGTCGCTCCCGGAAACGTTGGCGGACAGTTTGGCGGTGCGCTGCTGATCCACCCGCCAGATGCGGGCCGGGCCGCGATCCTGTACCACCTCGGCCACCGCCGCCAGGGGGATGGGCTGTTTCCCGCCGGGGTTGACCACCAGCCGCTTCAGGTCGTCCACCGAAGCCCGGTCCTCGTCGCGGACCTTGACCCGCACGTCAATGCGCCGGTCGCCCTTGCGGAAATCGGTGGCCACTTCGCCCAGCACTTTATGCCGCACCAGGGAAGCAATCTGGTAAACGTTCAGCCCCAGCGCCGCCACCCGTTCGCGGTCGTAATTGACGCGGATCTCCGGGTTGCCCATGGCGAAGCTGGACTTGACGTCCACCAGCCCGGGCAGGCCGGCCATGGCCGCTTCGATCTGCTCCGCCAAGCGGCCCAATTCGGCCAGGTTGTAACCGCGGACTTCCACTTCGATGGGGGTGCGCACGCTGAACAGCACCGGGTGGGTAACCTTGGTCTCCATCTCGGGGATGTCGGCCAGGTCGGCTCGCAGAACCTGGATGACCCGCTCTTCCTTGGTCTGCAGGTCCCCGCCCGGCTTCAGCCGGACGTTGAATTTGGCGGTGTGTTCCCCTTCTTCCGAGGAGGAGAAGGCGGTCTTTTCCACGCCGGCGGCCAGGGATATCTGTTCCACCTCTTCCAGGGTCGCGGCGGTGCGTTCCAGGGCCAGGGCGCGGCGGGCGGTGGTTTCCACCGGCGTGCCGGCGGGGAAGGTCATCTCGATGGTAAACTCGCCCTGGTGCACTTCCGGGATCAGTTCCCGCCCCAGGTTGGGCAGCAGAACGAGGAAACAGAAGGCGGCCAGCAGGCCGGCTCCGCCCAGCGCCCGGCCGGGATGTTCCAGGGCGGCCGACAGGGCGCGGTCGAAGAGCGCCGACAGCCGGGCGAACCCCATCTCAAAGAGCTTCAGGAAGGGTTTCAGGACGACCAGCGCCAGCTTGCCCAGGAGTTTCCCGCCGTACTTCAAGGCCAGCCCCAGGAGGGCCAGCGCCAGCAGGAAAACCTTTTGCACGAGGTTGAATGACAGTTCGATGATGGCTCGAAGCAGGACCAGCAAAATCCCGGCTGTGGCGGGGATAACCAGCAGCATCCGGCGGCCCGTGCGGCCCCGCCTCCACCACCGTCCGGTGGCGGCAAGACCGTGCCTCAGGCGGAGCCAGAAGGTAAACGCCAGCAGGTTCTTCAGAGGCGGGATTTTTTCCCCGGAAGCGGATCCGGCCAGGGCCTGCAGGTTGCGCGAGGCCAGCATGGGAATCAGGTAGATGGCCACGCCCAGGGAAGCCAGCAGGGAAAAGACCACGGTCAAGGCCATATCGCCGAAGACCTGCCCCGCCACCCCTTCGACGAACACGATGGGGAAAAATACAGCCACCGTGGTCAGGGTGGAGGCCACCACCGCTCCGCCCACCTCGCCCGTGCCCCGCACCGCTGCCTCCTGGATGGAGTCCCCCTCCTCGCGGCAGCGGAAGATGGATTCCAGCACCACAATGGAGTTGTCCACCAGCATGCCGATGCCCAGCGCCAGGCCGCCCAAGGACATGATGTTCAGGGTCACGTGGGCCAGGTGCATGGGAGCGAAGGTGGCGATGACGGAAATGGGGATGGAAATGCCGATAATCAGGGTGCTGGTGAAGTTGCGCAGGAAGAAGAAGAGCACCAGGACGGCCAGCAGCCCCCCCATCAGGGCGGCCTGGCGCACGTCGCGGATGGAGGCTTCCACGAAGGTGGACTGGTCGGAGAGCAGCACCATGTTCATGTCCGCCGGCAGCGTGGCGGCAATGAAGCTCGACGCTGCCGGAGCGGAACCACCGCGGCCCCGGCTCCTTTGACCCGCCCTGCCGGTGACCTTTTTGCTCCTTTTCTGAGCTTCCGGCGCTGCCTTTTGCGCCGCTTCCCACCGCGCCTGCTGCTCGGGCGTGCCGAAGACCGCCTCGCGCACGTTCTTGGCCACTTGCACCAGGTTGGCGTCGGCTTCCTTGTAAATGTCTATCTCGACCGCTTCTTCCCCGCCCACGCGGGAAATCACTTCGCGATCCTTGTAAGCCCGCTCCACCGTGGCGAAGTCCCGCAGGCGGATGGGGACTTCCCCCTGGTGCGCCACCACCAGGTCGGCGATCTCCTCCAGCCCGGCGAATTCGTTCAGGGTGCGCACCACGTATTCGGTATCGCCTTCCTTCAGGTTGCCGCCGGCGATGTTGATGTTCTCCTGGAACAGCCGCTGGTTGACCTGCGCCAGGGACAGCCCCAGCCCGGTCAGTTGCCGTTCCGACACGTTGACGCGAATCTCCTCCTCATAGCCGCCGCGCACTCGCACCGCGGCCACCCCGGGGACCTTCTCCAGGGCTCGCTTGATCTCCTCCTCGGAAATCCAGCGCAGGGTGAACAGGTCGGCTCCGCCATGCAGCCCCAGGCGGATGATCGGGTCCAGGGTGGGATCGTAGCGCAGGACCAGGGGGCGTTCCGCCTCTTCGGGCAGGAACACCTGGTCCATCTTCTCCCGCACCTCCTGGAGGGCCTGGTCCATGTTCGTGTCCCAGCGGTACTCGATGATGATGTCGGAGAGGCCTGCCTGGGATACCGAACTGATGGTGACCAGCCCGTCCACCACCCCCAGGGCTTGTTCCAGGGGGCGGGAGATGGCGGTTTCCACCTCTTCGGGCGCGGTGCCGGGGTATTCGGTGCGGACGGTCAGGGAAGGATAGGAGATGTCCGGCATCAGGTTGATGGCCAGACGCTGGTAGGAGATGAAGCCGAAGACGACCACGGCCAGGAAGACCATGAGCACGGCCACGGGGCGGCGCGTGGCGATCTCGAAGGCGCGGGGAAAGCTGCGGGGGGGATTCTGGGGCGGCATGGCGGCTACTCCCCGGCGGCTGCGGCCGTATCCGCCGGCGCCGCCGCCATCATCACGGAATCCAGGCTCACGATGCGCACCCGGGTGGAATCCTTCAGCCCCGTCTGCCCGGTGATCACCACCCGGTCGGCAGCCTGTACCCCGGACAGCGCTTCCACCTGGCTACCGGTGGAATAGCCCACGTTCAAGTGGCGCTTCACGGCGATGGATTCAGCGATGACGTAGACCCACTCGCGGTCGTTTTCGTGAACCAGGGCGTTTTTGGGCAGCAGCAGGGCGTCCTGGTGGGTGTCAATGACGATTTCGGCGCGCACGAACATGCCGGGGCGCAGGTCGTTATGGGGATCCTTCACGCCCACGGTCACCTTGCAGGTGCCGGTGCCGGGATCCACTACCGGGCTGATGCGCTTGATCCAGCCGGCGTAGCGTTCCGCGCCGGTCACCTGGGAAAGGATGTGGGCCTGCTGCCCGGCGGCCAGTTGGGCCAGGTCCCGTTCCGGCACCCAGACCTTGCAGATCTTTTCCGTGGGGTCGGTGACCACGAAGAGCTTGGTGGAAGGGGATACCAGGTTGCCGGTCTGCACCAGGCGCTGGGTGACCAGGCCGGAAATGGGGGAGCGGATGGTGGTGCGTTCGAGGGTCAGCCGGGCCTGGTCCCAGGCGATCTGCGCCTGCTGGTAGGCGAAGCGGGCCCTCTCGAATTCCTCGTCGGAGACCAAGGCCTGGGAATGCATCTTCTCCAGCCGGGCGAAGGCCGCCTCCTGCTGCTGGAATTCCACCCTGGCCTTCTGCTCGTTCAGGATGATCTCGTCATCCTCGAGTTGCAGCAGCTTCTGGCCGGCCTTGACCGCCATCCCCTCTTCGCTGGCGATGGATTCGATGATGCCGCCCACCAGGGAGTAGACGTCCACCGCGTTCTCCGTCTCGATGGTGGACGAGAGCAGCAGGTAATCGGAGATGTCTCCCTGGCTCACGACCGCCACCTCCACGGGGATGCGGTCGAACTTGGCGCTGTCGGCGGCGGCGGAATCCCCAGCCGCCGGATCGCCGCCTTTCACCGCGCCGGCTTTCTTTCCGCCGCACCCGGCGGTCAGCCCCGCCGCCAGGACGAAAATCAAGAGACCGAGGAATAACGTTAGCCCACGCTTCATGGAACCCTCTCCCCTTTTACCGGCCGGAGAACTACTGTCTTACCTGATTAGACGCCCGCCGGCGGCGAATTGTTGCAGAACGCCGGGTATTTTTTTTCTTCTATCCCGATCCTGCGCCTCGACCCAGGCTTCCAGGCGGGTCGGGTCGTCCGGAGGCGCCTCCGGGAACGCCCCCGCCAGCCGTTGCCACAGGACCACCGTCAGCGGTGCGGCCAGGCCGAAGGCAGACTCCAGGTCGGGCCGGACCAGCAGCTCCCGGGGGGATCCGTCCCAGGCCAGTTCTCCCCGGCGCAGCGCCAGGATTCTGGGGCACAGTTCGAGCGTCAGTTCCAGGTCGTGAGTGATCAACACCACGCCCCGGCCCCGGGCCTGGCGGGCGCGGATCATCTCCCGCACCCGGGCGGTATGGGCGCCGTCCAGCCCCAGGGTCGGCTCGTCCAGGATCAGCCAGTCGGGATCCACCACCAGCAGCGAGGCCAGGGTGATCAGCCGGTCTTCCCCGCCGGACAGCTTCAGCGGGTTGCGGGGGCGGAAGGCCTCCGGGTCCAGCCCTACCGCCGCCAGGGCCGCCTCCACCCGGCCCGGGACCTCGGCTTCTGAGACCCCCTGGCGCCGCGCGGCGAAGGCCACCTCGTCGTGGACGGTCGCCTCGAAGATCTGCGCTTCGGGGAACTGGAAGACCAGCCCCACGCGGCGGCGCAAATCGCGCAGCCCGGCGGCGTCTTTGGGGTAGGGTCTGCCTTCGGCCAACAGGCGGCCGCGGGTGGGGGAGAGCAGCCCGTTCAGCAGTTGCGCCAGGGTGGACTTGCCCGATCCCGAGGGCCCCGCCAGCGCCACGCATTCCCCGCCGCGCAGCTCGAAGGAGACGTCCTTCAGGACGGGTTCGCCGTCGTCGTCGTAGTGGAAACTGACCTGTTCGGCCTGGAGGTGCATGAGCGATTTCGGAGAGTAACCTTTGGTTATTGGTGTACCGGTACCCGGGGGAGCGAAACGCATGGGTTCGCGAGGAGATACTATAAGATGGCGATTCGCGGGGAATTTTCAAATGGAATAGTGCGGGATTTTACTTGCGCTGTAAATTGCGCTTGACGAAGGGCTCTCGGCTGACGGCTCTCGGCTGTCGGCTGTATCGTGGTCAGAATCGCAGATGAAACGGATTGAACGGATTACGCAGATGAAGCCGGCGAGGAAGCTTGTGCAACTCCCCGGCGTTCCGGCCGGCGGCTGGATGCTTGGTGCTGGGTGCTGGATGCTCGGAGGGCCACGCTTCGTCGTGGCCGGAGGGGTGTAGGGGCGATGCATCTGCCCGGAAGATGCCGCAGAGGATCCTCATGGCCTCATTCTCCGCCGGAGGCGGCATGGCTTGATCCGGTGCGCAGATGCTTCGCCCTGAGGCCGGGATGTTCACCTGACCTGGCAGAGGGCGAAGCATTGGCCCCCATTCCCGCACGATGCAGCCTTCCGGCAGGTTGATTTTCCACCCCCACGGAGGAGACCCCCGCCAGGGCCAATGCATCGCCCCTACACCACCACCCCACCGTCATCTCCCTGAAAAATCGTTCCGCGTAAAAAATTGCACTTGACAAGGGCGGGGAAATGTGGTATATTATAGCTGTCGGCTCCCGGCTCCCGGCTGTCGGCTCCCGGCTCCCTGCTCTCATTCTTAGTTCTTAGATCTTAGTTCTTAGTTCTTAGATCTTCGTTCTTCGTTCCTTTCGGAGCTCCCCATGCGCCACCTCATCCTACTACCCCTCATGGCCCTGGTGTGCGCCGCCCCCGCTCAGGCTCAGTGGCCCACCACGGTGCGGGATAACCTGCCGGTGTCTATCCTTCAAGGTGTCAACGAAATGTACCCCAGAACTCTACCTATGGTGGATAACCGCACCCTGGTAGTGTTTGGTAGGGGCGATTTTGGCGTCGCTTACCAGATTATCAACCCCGATGGGTCCTTTCTATTTCCCCAACCTCCCCCGGTTTTCCCAAGTGTCACTATGATCGGCGTACCGGATGTGGTGCCGGATGCTCAAGGCAGGGCCTATGTGGGGGCTTTTGACGACGATACCTTCGGCCAACGAGTGCAGCGGATCGATTCCCAGGGCAACCTGCGGTGGGGACCCGGCGGGGTTATCGCCACGGATTCCACCGGCGATAACGGCGGGTTCAGCATCTGCTCCGACAGCCAGGGAGGCGTCTTTGTGGC
>QZKQ01000025.1 GCA_003599535.1 Candidatus Zixiibacteriota bacterium
CACCTGCGATCCGGTGACGGCGTAAACCGTCAGCACTGTGCGCTCCGCCTGGGGCAACTGGAAGCGCAGCGTGGCGGTGGGGTTGAAGGGGTTGGGGACGGGGGGGGAGAAGTCAAAGCGGTCCAGCAGCGCGATCCCCGCGTTTTCCCCGCTGAAGATCACGTTGGGGGTGGACAGCGGAATGACCCCGGCCCCGACCGTCTGGGCCTGGTTCAGCACTTCGGCGATGTCCTTGGCCAGCTCGTTGGAGGGAGAATTGGCCGGCACGCTGGTCAGCAACTGGTGGATATAGACGATGGCCTGGGACACCGTGGCCCCGTCCTGGGACGCGGGCAGGTACTGGCCCACCTTGCCGGAGACCACGTTCAGCAGCAGGGTCAGGTAGTGCTGGCAGGCCCGCTGGTAGAGGGTGCTGCCCCCCTGGTTGATGTTCAGCATGGCCTGCATTGCTTCCAGGTCCAGCGGCCCGGCCGGGCTGCCCGTGAAGGTGACGCCCTCCACGGCAATGGGATGGGTGGCGTTGTTGTGGAAGTGGGCGAAGATGTCCCCGGCGAAGCCCAGCAGCTCCGCGGCCGTGTACTGGGGATTTCCCTGGCCGGACAGATTGGCCATAACCTGCTGTTTCCAATACCCCTTGCCGCGGGCTTCGTTGGCCGTGACGATGGGAGCCATCTGGAACGCCACGGCCCAGGTGGTGCCGCCCACCCGGTATTCCGTGATTTCCGAAGGTCCCACCGCCACAAATCCCAGGGGCAGAACCATTTCCACCGTGTAGGCGGCGTTCCCCGGAAGATCGGCGAAGGTGCAGCACCCCTGCGCGTCAGTGGGCAACGCCTGGTAGAACGTCTCGGAAGTCACGCAGACGGTCACGCCGTAAGACGACGGACTGAGCTGCGCGGTGATAGTGACCGGCAGCAGGGTCAACTGGAAGTTCACTGTGGGGGATCCGCCCCATAGCAGATTGACGGGGACATGGTTGTAGTCCACCGCGTAACCGGCGGGGACTTCCAGATCCACGAAGTAGCTCCCCTGGTCCAGGCCGGTGAAGGCGTAGTGGCCGTTCTCATCGGTGAGGGTGGTCAGCGGCTGGCTGCCCCCGGCGAGGGTGACGGTCAGGCCGGCGCCGTAACCGGAGACGATCCCGCTGATGGTGCCGGGGATGGGGGTCATGCCGGGATCGGCCGTGCCGTTCTGGCCCCACTCTACCGGAACGTCAATGTAGGGCTGGTCCGGAGTGTAGCCGTCGGGCGGGACGATAATCACCTGGTAGGTGCCGGGCGACAGGTTACTGAAGCAGTACTGCCCGTTGGCGTCGGTGGTGTCCGTCCAGGTGGAATCGCCCTTGACCAGTTCCACGGGCACACCCTCCAGCGGAGGCGAAATCGTCCCGGAAATGGTGGCGGGAATGGGGGTCAGGGTGAAATCCACGGCGGATTCCTGGCCGGCGATAACCGTGACCGGCTTGGGATTCAGGTCCGCACCGTACCCGAATGGCACGTCCACCTGCACCTGGTAATTGCCGGGCGGCACGTCAGTGAAGCTGTAACTGCCGTCTACAGTGGTCTGGGTATCGAAGGTCGCCGCGCCCAGCAGATGGACGCCGACGGGTCCCGGCGCACCGCTGACGAGGCCGGCAATGGAACCGGATGGCGGTGTATAGGGGTACGCACCCATATCCGCACGGCTGCCATCGGGATCCAGTTGCCAGTTCGGATCACCGGTATTGATGCAGGGGGAGTTCGCCTGCAAGTGGTAATTCTCAGCCCCGGATTCTACAAACAACGGATTAGCAACAATGTTTCCGATTCCGGGAAATCCTGCTTGTACATCACTGTATGTTAACTGAATTGAACCGCTGAACACGTTGGGTGTGTTGCCCCATATGATGTTGTTTACGCCTGTTAGCATCGCCCCGGACTCAACTATGATGCCACTGCCCTGCGGTGCAGAATTCTCTGCGATGGTGCAATTGTTTAATTGCATGCTTCCCAACAGGCTGGATCCGTGATGGATGGCACCAGCATAATTGGCGTTGTTGTGAGTCATCTCACTGTACGTAATAATGAGATCTGAAATGCCAGTCGACATCGCTCCGCCAATGGGACTGGTGCAATGTGTAATCCTGGTATTTGTGATGACGAGAACGCTCTCGCCACAAACGATGCCACCTCCGCCGCCCGTCGATGAAAATGACACCGAATTGTCTGTGATCACACATGCGTTTATGGTTAAGTTAGATTCTCTTGCGTAAAGGCCACCACCGGAATACGCAGCATGGGAATGGGCTATGGTGCAATGTTCAATGGCCAGTGAAGTATTCAAACAATATACTGCACCACCGCAGTTGAGCTGGCCGCCTCCGTCAGCCCTGCCATATTCAAAGATGCAGTATTGCAGCCGTGAATTCGATGAAGCAGAATTGAAACGCAAACTCAGCCATCCACTACTCTGATTCGCTGCTGTGAAGGTAATCGAATCTGCTTCCGTTCCCAAGGCCAGCAACGTGGCATCCGTGTTGACTTGGAATTGGTAATGCCCCTGGAAAACGATGAGCACTCCTTCATGGATTGTCAATGTGGTATTGGAAGCAATATAGATGTCCCCGTTGATGTTGTAAGGATTCCCCGAAGCGTACCAGTCGCCGGATACGGGTCCCGGCGGGATTTCGATGGCGTTCGCCCACCCTGCGAAGAGTGTGGCGGCCAGTAAGACAGTGAGAAGGGTTCGTGCCATTGCTGCCTCCTGATGTGGATAAATGGAATTTCTGCGCCGGTGACAATGTAACCCGGAATCGTATCGCCGACCGGCGGCAGTCGGTGGCCTTTACAAAGGCAGTGCCAGATTCAGAAGTACAAATGAATCATATACTTGGTGTCGAGTTGCCGCGAATTCTGTCAGGAAAAGATAATACTTACCATTTCAAAGCGTCAGAATGCGCGGAAATCATGTATAAATGATTGTCAAGTAGAGTTCGCGTTGAAACACAAAGCCCCGCTTCCGCGGGGCTTGTAGCTTACTCTTCGACAGTCCGGTTTTCTTTACAGCACCACGCTCTTGTGCCGCGCCGCGTGGCATTGGATGTTGACCGCCGCGGGCAGGCTGGCGATGTGGCAGGGATGCGCCTCGATGAACACCGCCAGGGCCGTGGTGCGCCCGCCCAGTCCCTGCGGGCCGATGCCCAGGTCGTTGATGCGGGCCAGCAGCTCTTCTTCCATGGCCGCGTAATAGGCGTCGGGGTGCTTCGAGCCGATTTCCCGCAGCAACGCCTTCTTGGACAACTGCGCGCACTTGTCGTAGGTGCCGCCGATGCCCACTCCCACGATCACCGGCGGGCAGGGGTTGGACCCGGAACGCCGCACCCGGTCCACCACGAAGTCCTTGACGCCCTGCTCCCCGTCGGAAGGCTTCAGCATCTTCACTTCGGACATGTTCTCCGACCCGCCGCCCTTGGGGGCCATGGTGATCTTCAGGTTATAGCCCGGCACGACGTCAATCCAGACGACGGGCGGAGTGTTGTCGCCGGTGTTCTTGCGGCGCAACGGATCGGCCACGATGGACTTGCGCAGGTAGCCGTCGGTGTAACCCCGGCGCACTCCGTCAGCGATGGCGGCCGCCAGGTTGCCTTCCACGATGACCTGGTCGCCCAATTCCACGAAGGCCACGGCGACGCCGGTGTCCTGGCAGATCGGTACCTGGTTCTCGTGGGCGATTTTGGCGTTCTCGAGGCACTGGTCCAGGAGTTCGCGGCCCACCGGGGATTCTTCCCGGTCGCGGAAGTCCTTCAGCGCCTGGAAGACGTCTTCGCCCAGGTTGTAGTTGGCGTCCATGCACAGCTTGGCGACGGCGTCGGATATCTGGTCCGCGCGAACGGTTTTCATGGGGATCTCCCGTTTAATGTATTCACATGAACGTGTGAAAATTGGCAAGTAGGTGAGCCAGTGTCTATGATTCCAGCTCTTTTTGGAACTGTTCCGGGCTAAGATCAATTTCCCGAAGAATTTCGCGGACCAGTGGCCAAGCCAGGTCACGCCCGGGATGCTTCGGTAAGGTGGTGGTGCGGCCGTCCCGATGCCGGTAGAATACGTGGTTACTCTTCTGCCTCACCACCTGAAAGCCCAGGTGCAATAACAGGCGCTCCATGCGGGCGAAACTGACCACCGGCAGCTTGGTCATTCCGGGACACCTATCTGTTGCACACCGACAAACTGCGGCAGCTCATCCAACGAGCCTTCGTACTCTTCCAGGCAGAGTTCCAATACTTCCTGCAGGTTCTGTTGCAGTTCATCCAGAGTGGCGCCCTGCGTGTGCGCTCCGGGGAGGCTGGGGACGAAACCTACATACAATTTGGTTTCTGGATCCCATTCGATGTATGCAGCAAACTTTCTCACACTTTCTCCGTGCTAATCGACTCAAAATCCTTCTTTACGCCCATTCCAGCACCTTGGCCACCAGTTTCTCGATGCCCGCGGCCACTTCTTTGGGTCCCGGGCCCAGCATGTAGGCGGGAGTCGAAACCACCCGATGCTCCTCGTCCGTCACGATCTGATCCGTGGGGCTGTCCACGTGTTTGGCGCCCAAGGCTTCGAGGGCTTTGGCGGTATCCCTGTCGTTGCCGATGGTCAGTTTCACCTGCACGTCCCGACCCTTCAGCGCCCGGGCCAGCACTGCCGGCGCGATGCAGATCACCCCGAGGGGCTTGCGGGCGGCGAACATTTCGTTCAACAGGCGGTCCACTTCCGGGTGGATGGTGCAGTCGGCGCCCCTGATGGCGAAGTCGCACAGGTTCTTGGCCGCGCCGTAGCCGCCGGGCAGGACCAGCGCGTCGAAAGCCTCGGCCTTGGCCTCGGCCACGTCCACCACGTTGCCGCGAGAGATGCGGGCGGTCTCGGTCAGCACGTTGCGGACTTCGCCGGTGGGCTGACCGGACTGGTGGTTCAGCACGTGCCTCTGGGATATATTCGGCGCCAGTACAGTGACGTCGGCGCCGGCGCGGTCCAGGGCCAGCAGCGTGACCACCGCTTCCTGGATTTCGGCCCCGTCCAGGTATCCGCACCCGGACAGCAGCACAGCGATTTTTTTGGGCATGGTGACTCCTAAGAGGGAGTTTTAAGTAAATATGTGGTTGAATTAAAGAGCGTGATTAAAATGTTGGCTGAATGTTAGCGCTTCATCAATATCCTCCGCTTCCAGATATGGATACGCCGCCAGAATGGTTTCCCTGGTCTCCCCCGATGCCAGCAAACCAAGCACCCGGGAAACCGGAAAGCGCAACCCCCGAATGCAGGGCTTCCCATTAAAGATTTTTGGATCTAGGGTAATGCATGGAAATTTCTTCATGTCATTCTTTCAACGTGTTCCACTCTTCGGGGGTGATTCCCCGCCCTAAAACGCCTTCCACTTCGCGGATGAGCATCCGGAGCTGCGGAACAGAATACTCCTTATTCGAAGGGATGGCCAGACGGTGACGTTGAAGGGTCATGAATTGGTGTCGCGTTCCCGTGAAGGGACCTGTAAAACCGAGTCGCAGCAGTTTTCGAATGAACTCCTGGCGTTTACAAGGTGTCCATCGGCTCATGAGTCGGTTCCTGGTTGAGGTCAATATCACCGATCAAGGGTAATGGGTGACCCATCTTCAATCCGAGAAGAATCCATTCCTCCAACGTCGATCTCAATTCATTCTCGCATTCCCGTAGCGTGGCGCCAAACGCGATGACCCCCTGACAGGGTGGGATGCGGCCGGAGAAAGTTCCGTCTTCCAGCTTGTCATAGCTCGCTTGGGCCATGGCAGCGTCGATGTATTCACTCAAGATGAATTTCGTGGCCATTTTCCTCACCTTCCAACTTTCCAACTTTCCAACTCCTGAACCTCACTTTTTCCGGAAGTTCAGGCAATAGTGGTGCAGCGTGTTGCTCACCCAGGCGTTGCCCAGCCCGTAGGGGGCCAGCCGCTGGTCGTTCTGGCACCAGATGCGCTCATCCTTCAGCGCGAAGAATTTCCCCACTTCCCGCCCCAGATCCCAGGCCAGGGGATAGATCTTCCCCTGCTTCTTCACGTTCTTGACCACCACCGTCAGGTAAGCCCGGTCGCGCAGGACGGCGTGCACCTTGCGGTAGACCTTCACCAGGGCGCGGAGGAAGCGGTCGTAATCGTCAATGTTGCCCAGGTCGTCTGGGTGGTCGGAATAGGCCACGTCCAGGGCCTTTTCCCGGCGCGCCTTCTGAGTATGCGCCCCCTTCATGCGCAGCATATCCCAGTAGGGCGGACTGGTCAGGCAATAATCGCAGGGAGGCAGCTTCAGCAGGTCCAGGTCGCGGGCGTCGGCGGTGATGATCCGGGCCGTGGCGCCGTTCCTGACCCGCCCCTCAGCGGTCTCACGCTCGATTTCCCCCCGGGCGATGTCGGCGTAGCGGGGATTCAGCTCGATGCCGACCGCATGGCGCCCCGCCCGCAGCGCCGCCACCAGGGCCGATCCCGCCCCCGCCATGGGATCCAGGACGGTTTCGCCTTCCTTGGTGAAAAATTCGATGAATTCCCCCGCCAGCGTTTCGGGGAACTTGGCCGGGTGGGTCAGGACGCTCTTCTTCCGGGGCGGCGGGTTATGGATGAACCAGCTCTTCTGGAATTTCAGCCAGGTGGCGGAATCGAGGTTATTGAGCCGGTTGATTTTCATGTTTATTGATCTTCAGCCTTTTCCGGTTTCATACGCTCGCGCAGAATGTCCGCCAGCGCTTTCAGAGCTTTATTGACAGATTCGGAGTCCGGGAAGAACTCCGCCACTTCAGGGTCGATGACCACGACGTTGGACCCGGCGGCGTAGCGTTGGGCGTATTTGCCACGCTCGCCGCCGCGGAAATCGTATTCCGGCAGCATGTCATCGTTGGATGAGGGTGTTTTATCCTTCTTCATAGGTTCTTCTCTCGCCTTTTGTGGCCGGTCGCGCACTGATAACTCGGATTCTGTCTCCTCGGTCGCTGTGGGCAACGACCAGCAAGCGTGACAGCTTGGATAAGCCAATTGTAATATATCTTGCTTCGCCGGTGGAATGAATCGGATCAGTGACGGTCAAAGAGAGTGTATCGCCGAAAACGGTTGTCGCCTCCTCGAATGAGACACCGTGTTTGATTAGATTTGTGTGGGCTTTGGTTGGATCCCACTCGAATTGCAGGCTCATATACCGCCTTTAAGTCAACCAAAAAGGGGCCTACCCCCACAGGCAGGCCCCCTCGTTCCGTGCGCTCGAAAACCCGCCTCTCGCGGCAATCTTACAGCTTGGCTTCGTTCATCGTCTTGCGGATGGCCTCCGACGACTTCATGAAGGCCTCCTTCTCTTCCGGGGAGAAGTTGATTTCCAGCACCTTCTCCACGCCCTTGGTTCCCAGCACCGCAGGCACGCCCATGAACAGGTCGCGCAGGCCGTATTCGCCGGTCAGCCAGCAGGCGCAGGGGAGCACCCGGCGCTTGTTTAAGGCAATGGATTCGCACATCTGCGCGGCGGCGGCGGCGGGCGCGTAGTAGGCGCTGCCGGTCTTCAGGAAGTTGACGATCTCGATGCCGCCCTTGCGGGTGCGTTCCACGATGGCATCAATGCGCTCCTTGGGCAGCAGGTCGGTCAACGGCACGCCGCCCACGGTGGTCAGGCGCGGGAACGGCACCATGGTGTCGCCATGGCCGCCCAGCACCACGGCGGAGATGTCTTCCACCGACATCTTCAGTTCCATGGCGATGAAGGAGCGGTAGCGGGCCGTGTCCAGAATCCCGGCCATGCCCATGACCCGCTGGTGGGGGAACCCGGACACCTTGTAGGCCACATAGGTCATGGTATCCAGGGGGTTGGAAATGATGATCAAAATGCTGTTGGGGCTGTGCTTGGCCACATTGCTGGTCACGTCCTTGACGATCTCGGTGTTCTTGGCCAGCAGGTCTTCGCGGGTCATGCCCGGCTTGCGGGCCAGCCCGGCGGTGATGACCACGATGTCCGACCCGGCGGTGGGCGCGTAATCATTGCTGCCCGAGACGAACGTGTCCGACCCGGCCACGGGAGCCGCCTCCCACATGTCCAGGCCTTTGCCTTGCGGTATGCCTTCCAGGATGTCAACCAGCACGACTTCCTGGGCGAATCCCTTGCTCGCCAGGATGTGCGCGCAGGTGGCGCCCACATTGCCGGCGCCGATGACGGAAATCTTCATCACAACCTCCGCTTTTTGGTGGATTGCGGGTCCTGCCAATTACTGGGTTATCCAGTTTATCCCCGGTGTGCGTTGCTGTTTACTCCTTGGGCAACACGCTGACGCGCCGCGCCCGGCCGCTCCCGGTGCCGAACGATACCACGCCTTCGGCCAGCGAGAACAGGGTGTAGTCCTTGCCCATCCCCACGTTGGTACCGGGATGGAAGTGCGTACCCTTCTGGCGCACGATGATCATGCCGGGCTTGACCACCTGTCCGCCGTAGGCTTTCACGCCCAGGTATTGCGGGTTGCTGTCCCGTCCGTTGCGGGACGAACCCACGCCTTTTTTATGGGCCATATCATTCTCCTTCTCTTTGCTTTCCTGTTCCGTGTCACGGCCAGGCCACGATTTCCGTGGCTGAAGCAATCTCGTACCCCGGCCACGGAGATTGCTTCGTCATCCGTCACCTGACGGATTCCCGGCAACGACATTGGCTGGGGCTGGAGATTGCTTCGCTTCGCTCGCCATGACACGGGCGGAGCGTTGCTTTGACGCTGGATAGAACTTAGAACTTCCCTTCGATCTTGCCGATCTGCAGCAGGGTGAAGTCCTGCCGGTGGCCGTGGATCTTCTGGAAACCCTTGCGGCGCTTCTTGCGCCACACGATGATTTTGGGCTCGCGCCCGTGGCTGACCACGGTAGCGGTGGCCTTGAAACCTTCGGCCAGAGGCGATCCGACTTTCACCTTGTCCCCGTCGGCGGCCAGCAGAATATCGCTGATCTGGTAGGCTTCGCCGGGCTGGACGGGGAGTAAGGGGACCTTGACCTTCTGGTCCGGTTCGATCCGGAATTGCTTTCCGGCAATGCGTGCGATGGCGTACATGTCCTGCTTCCGATGGGTTTATTTGACAGAAACTAAAAGATAAAAAAATCAATCCCCAGAGTCAAGGGATTTTTGGGGCAAACAGTTGACGGAGTTTATACGGCGAGTGCGGGGAGGTTGTTTCCTAATAAATGGAAAAAGGAAGAAGGAAAAAGGAAAATTGAAAGATGGAAGGATGGAAGGATGAAGGATAAGAACTCCCTGCCTGAGGAGGGTGGCGCCGGCGTCATTGCCGATGGAAGTGGCGCCGGCGTCCCTGCCGGCGGGAGGTGTCATTGCCCCGCGGAAGAATGACCGTGCTACGGCTAGAATACAGAAGCCCCGTATATGATCATAAACACCCGAAGCTGCTGATTACCGGCCTTTTAGATCCCCCCCTGCCCCCCCTTAAGAAGGGGGGAAACCCTCCGGCAGGGACGAGCTTTCCCCCCTTCTTAAGGGGGGATGAAGGGGGGATAGAAAGAGGATGGATGACCGCCTGAAGATCAGCGCATTATATTGTTTATGACCATAACGGGGCTCGCCGTTTCTGGGGCGGGCACCCAGGCCCGCCCCTACGGTTCACGGTTCACGGTTCACGACTACTTCATCAGCACCAGTTTCTGCGTCTGGGCGACGTCCCCCGCGCTCAACCGCGCGAAGTAGATCCCCGAAGGCAGCCCGGAAGCGTCGAAGGTCACCTGGTGAGCCCCGGCCTCCCTCCAGCCGTCCACCAGCGCCGCCACCTCGCGGCCGGCCGTGTCGTACACCCGCAGGCTGACGCGGCTTATCGCGGTGAGCTGATAGCTGAGAGTGGTTACCGGATTGAACGGATTGGGCGAAGCGCCCAGCGCATGCCGCTGCGGCATCGCGGCCAGGACCGGCGTAACCTCCTCGCCCGCGGTCACGATGTAGCCGTCGGTCAGCGTCATCATGAAGGCCACGATGGCCGCCACCTGGTCGGCGTTCAGGCCCAGGTCGCCCAGTTCATCATCGTTGACGTTTTCCGGCACTTCCGGCGGATCCCACCCGGCGCCCGGCACGTCGCGGGTGTTGTAGAAGTTGACGATGTCGGTCAGCGTCTCGAAAATGCCGTTATGCCCGTAGGGCGAGGTCACGGCCACATTGCGCAGCGTCGGAACCTTGAATTTGCCCCATTCATCCTCCTCCTCCAGCCGGTCGCCCAACCCCTTGTCAATGTAATTCATCCCCATGGGATTGAAGGCCGGGGGCAGGGTCAGGAAGGGACTGTCCCAGTTCTTGGGGAGGCCCAGGTTGTCGTAGGAGTAGTCCGTGAACAGCGCCTGGGTATAGTACGGCCCCGGAGTGCTCGGGTGGCAGGCGGCGCAGTTGCCCGCGTTTTCATCGTTGAACAACTGCAAGCCCAAGGCCTCCTGGGTGGTCAACTGGGCCAAACCCTGCAGGTAATAGTCGTACTTGGAGGTGAACGCGTTCAGCTCGTTGGTCATCTCATACGCGGCGATGGCCACGGCGGCGCTGTCATAGGCCGCTTCCGGCTGGCGTAGAATCCCCACTCCGAACACTTCTTCGAACATCGCGGCGTAGCTGGACCGGCGGATTTTCTGGATGACGTGGCGCTTGCTGGGATTGTTCATTTCCAGCGGATTCAGGAACGGCCCCTTGGCCTGGCCTACGAGATCATCCTCGCGGCCGTCCCAGAACTGCCCGCCCAGGTACATCTCTTCGACCGGATCCCAGTGGAAGGCCGGAGCATAACCGCAGTAGGCGGACGTGGGGGCGCTCCGGTTGCCGAAGCGGTTCTGGATGGCGCCCTGGGACACCGGCAGGCTGTGATTGGGGTCGGCGAAGCCGGCGGTGGGGTGGTGGCACGTGGCGCAGGACTGTCCGGCCGGCACCGACAGGTTGGTGTCGAAATAGATCAGCTTGCCCAGATCTTCGATGGGCTCGAGAGCCTGGGCGGTCATCACGCCGGACAACAGCAGCAGTCCGGCGGCCGCGAGCATGGCGGGGAGACGCATGGAAATCCCTCCTGGTTGAATGGCATGGGGGCGCAACGGTCCTGGAGCGCCACGCAGGCGCATAGCGGGCCAAACCGTGCGCGGACAACGATGGTTCACAGTGCGGGCAACCGGTGATCGTTCTCTGGGATTTTCCTGCTGCCGGGTGGGCTCCGGCAGGTTGAGGGATGGCTTCACGGGCAGGGAAGGTCCTCCACCTCCTGCGCTCGGGCGGAAGTTGCAGCGTTGTGAAAAGTTTCGCGCAACCGATGCTATAAGTTCGTAAAAAACCGGGCCGGAGTTGGTGACAAGGGTAACAAAATCGGTGTCGGGAGAAAAGAATTCAGAAGCCAGAATTCAGAAGGACACAGTCCCTTTTATCGCTTCGCGGTGCCACAGGCACTCTTAGCGCTTCGCGGGTTTGACCCGAGAGGGCACAGAGGTCAACCCGCCAGGATTGAACATGGATAGCCGTAGGTGGCAACCTACGGAGCCGGACGATCCCCCCGCCTTCTCTTGCGCGTTGCGTCAGTCCGTCAGCCGACGGATTAGCCGCGAGGGCATGACATAGTTCGTCACCGGTGAACGTCAGCCAGGCTGCACACCGGAGCGGCGTGAGCGGACGCTGGGTGGGCTGAACCGCTGATTGGGGGTGTAACGCGCTCTTCCGGCAGGCACCAGAACAGCGCAGTTCATAGCACCAGCGAAATCTCCAAGCTGACAATAGATGATGCGTAGGTCATAGCTGGCTGTCTACAATGATCAAAAAATACAAATTAAAAAGCACTTGACAATTGTGAGAATTATTTTTATATTTTAAAAATTTCCAAGGAGAATAGAAATGAAAATGAATAAGTTCAGGATCTTTAATTATAAATCGATTCTAGACTCAGGGTGGTGCGAACTATCAGGCGATAACATAACTATCCTTGCCGGACAAAACGAGGCTGGGAAAACAAATATTCTAGAAGCGCTCCGAGATTTCGATGTTGACGAAAAGTTTTCTGAGGCAACACAACCAGATGTTTCTGATGATCTAACAAATTTGCAGATAGAATATTTATTAGACGAAGACGAAGTGCTATACCTTGAGCTTGATGCTGATGATAATTTGGTCAAAGCATTCGAAGAGTTTTTAATTAATAAAGGTAGCATTATCGTAGAAAAATCATTTCCCGATAAATATTCATTTGAAGCTGAGTTGCGAGATGAAATGATGAAGGAATTCTCCTTAGATGAGAAACTTGTCGATGGCGTGGCAGCAGAATTAATGAGACACACACCCTATATGGTATATTTTAATTCGTTTAGCGATTTATTGCCAGACAAGTTTTACCTTGGAGAAATAGATAAATTGGAGGACATTGAAGACCAATCTGTGATAGATTTCTTAAATGTGTCAGAATTAGATATACAAAAACTAAAGACTGATGAAGATCCAAGAAGAATTGGAAATTATCTTGATAGGCATAATGCTCAAATTACAGGAGAATTTCTCACCTACTGGACTCAAAATATTGATGGTAAGAACAAGGTCCAAATCATTGCTGAAAGGAACCATGATGAGAATGGTTATTATCTAAATTTTTTTGTAAAAGACCCTGATTCCAAGAAATACCCGATTCAAAGAAGCAGGGGTTTTCAATGGTTCTTATCATTTTATTTACGCTTGCGAGCTGAGAGTATCAGAAAGAGTGAAATCGGAGCTACTGTTCTTATCGATGAACCAGGATCGTATTTGCACCCAAAAGCACAGAAAGATGTTCTAAAATTACTGGAAGAGAAAATCTCCCCAAAACATCAAGTAATATTTTCAACTCATTCTTGTGATTTAATAGACCCAAATAGATTAAATCGAGTACGCTTAGTGATCAATAGAGAAAATAAGGGAACTATAGTAAGCAAGATACACTCGCGGGACAATCACGAAGATTTTACTCATGCATTAACACCTATTATCAAAGCGATGGGAATGGACATCGGAAATAAATTTGATATTGCAGCAAAAAATAATGTAATTCTTGAAGGAATATCCGATTATTATTATCTCAGTACCCTAAGAGACAAAAGAGGGTTTTCAATTTCACCCCAAATACGATTAATTCCCATGGCCGGTGTCTTTTCAATACCTAATATGGTTTCAATTATGATAGGTTGGGGACTTAAATATGTAGTTATTATGGATAGAGATAAAAATTCGGATCAGGTGTATGATGAGTTAACAAAGAAACTAATGATTAACAATAACCAAATCTATCGTTTGGAGGGTGGAAAAGCAATAGAGGATATGTTTAGCAGAGATGATTTTACCAAACTTGTCATAATGGATCAAAGTATATCGATTCCTACAAACAAGGCCAACTCTGATTATGTGCACAATGATAAGGAATTACTATCACGTCGATATTTCGACAGTTATAAGGATAATAAAATACATCTGGACGAAATAACCAAGAAGAACTTTAAGAAAATATTCGAATTTATTCGTTCCAGTTTTAAAGCTTAGCATTGCTGTTTATCGAGTCTAATGGCACATTGACTTTTGCTCTAGGTCTTATAAATAATACCTTCGGCAAGTTCTCCTCCCCTCTACCGCGCTCCTCCCCCCTTTTCCCTTGACTTCCCCGCCTCGCCGCGCTATATTATACTGCTCCCTCGCGCCGCAATGCAAGCCAGTATTATCAAGTACTTGGGATCGGGCATCAAATCGCACGCCGAGTTTGAGATTGCTTCGGCCCGCCGTTGCGAGGGCCGACCGGAAGCGGACGTCTCGTGGGTCACTGCCTCATCAGGGTGCAGTGCCCGGCGGGCCTCGCAATGACACTGCCTGTCAAGCATCAAGCACCAAGCATCTAACTGCCAGCAGCCAGCAGCCAATAGCCAGCAGCCATTCCCATGCCCTTCGTCCACCTGCACACCCATTCCGACTATTCCCTGCTGGACGGCGCCGCCAAGGTCAAGGACCTGGTCAAGCGCACCGCCGAGCTGGGCATGTCCGCCCTGGCCCTGACCGACCACGGCAACCTGTTCGGCGCCATTGACTTCTACCTGGAAGCCACCAAGGCCGGGTTGAAGCCCGTCATCGGGGTCGAGCTGTACATGGCTCCCGGATCCCGCCGGGACAAGAGCGCCTCCGGCCAGAAGGATACCTCCTACCATCTCCTGCTGCTGGCCAAGGATCAGACCGGCTACCGCAACCTGATCCGGCTTTCCTCCCGCGCCTACACCGAAGGCTTCTACTACAAGCCGCGCATTGACTGGGAGCTGCTGCCGCAGTATTCCGCCGGGCTGATCTGCCTGACCTCCTGCCTGAAGGGGCGGGTCCCCCACCTGCTGATCCAGGGGCGCGACGAGGAGGCCTACGCCGAAGCCGCCCGGCTGAAGGACCTGTTCGGCGAGGACTTCTTCTTCGAGCTGCAGAACCACGGCATCGAGGAGGAGACCGCGGCCGTCGGCAAGCTGGTCGCGCTGGGGCGGCAGATGGGCGTCCGGCTGGCCGCCACCAACGATGTCCATTATCTTCTGGCCGAACACGCCGAAGCCCAGGACGTCCTACTCTGCATCCAGTCCAACAAGACCCTGGCCGAGAACAACCGCCTGAAGTTTTCCGGAGGCGGCTACCACCTGAAAAGCCCGCAGGAGATGGCCGATCTGTTCCCCGGTATGCCTGAAGCCCTGGCCGTCACCGCCGAGATCGCCGACCGCTGCGACCTGAAGCTGAACTTCGGGACGATGCACTTCCCCCAGTTCCCCATCCCCGCCGCCGAAGGGGCCATCACCCTGGACGACTTCTTCGAAAAGAACGCCCGGGCCGGCTTCCAGTGCCGCTACCCCGAACCGACGGACGAGGCCCGCGCCCGGTTGGATCACGAGATCGCGGTCATCCGCAAGCTGGGCTTTTCCGGCTATTTCCTGATCGTCAAGGACTTCGTGGACTACGCCCGCAACCACGGCATCCCCGTGGGGCCGGGGCGGGGATCTGCGGCGGGCAGCCTGGTCTCCTACTGCCTGGGCATCACCAACCTGGACCCGTTGCGCTACCAACTGCTGTTCGAGCGGTTCCTGAACCCCGAGCGCGTCTCACCGCCCGACATTGACATTGACTTCGCCGACACCCGCCGCGGGGAGGTGATCGAGTACGTCAAGGCCAAGTACGGGGCCGAATCGGTCACCCAGATCATCACCTTCGGCAAGATGCTGGCCAAGGCCGTAGTGCGCGACGTGGGCCGGGTCCTGGGCCTGCCGTACGGCGAGGTGGACCGTCTGGCCAAGGCCATCCCCCCGACCCTGGGCATGACTCTGGAGCGGGCCCTTGAAGAGTCCGGCGACTTCAAGGCGCTGGTGGATTCCAGCCCCATCTACCAGCGGCTGGTGGCCATCAGCCGGGTGCTGGAAGGGGTCAACCGCAACGCCTCCACCCACGCCGCCGGAGTAGTCATCGCCCCCGGCGACCTGATGGACTACGTGCCCCTGTTCCGCGCCTCGGAAACGGGTGAAACCACCACTCAGTGGGATATGAAATGGCTGGACGCGGTGGGCCTGCTGAAGATTGATTTTCTGGGTCTGCGCACCCTGACGGTCATCCAGGACACCCTGGCGATGCTCCACGGCCGGGGCGTCGAAATCAACCTGGAAGCCCTCCCTCTGGACGACGCGGCCACCTTCAAGCTGTTCGGGGAGAAGGGCACCGTGGGCATCTTCCAGTTCGAAAGTTCGGGCATGAAGGAGAGCCTGGCCAAGCTGGGCCCCGAGCGCCTGGAAGACCTGATCGCCATGAACGCGCTCTATCGCCCCGGCCCCATGGAGATGATTGACACCTACATCGCCCGCAAGCACGGCCATGAGCAGATCGAATATCTCCACGATTCGCTGCGCCCCATCCTGGAAGAGACCTACGGCATCATCGTCTACCAGGAGCAGGTGATCCAGATCGCCTCCCAGGTGGCCGGCTTCTCCCTGGGCAAGGCCGACATCCTGCGCCGCGCCATGGGCAAGAAGAAGCTGTCCGAGATGCAGAAGATGAAGGTGGAATTCGTGGCCGGCGCCGTGGCCCGCGGCGTGGCTGAGAAGATCGCCACCGACATCTACGACCTGATCGAGAAATTCGCTTCCTACGGCTTCAACAAGAGCCACGCCGCCGGCTACGCCCTGGTGGCCTACCAGACCGCCTATCTGAAGGTCCACTATCCGGCTGAATTCATGGCCGCCTCGCTCACCTCGGAAATGTCCAACACCGACCGCATCACCCTGCTGATCGAGGAGTGCCGCCGGCTGAAGATCCCCCTGCTGCCCCCCTGCGTCAACCGCAGCCAAGCCAAATTTACCGTGGAAGACGGCGCCATCCGCTTCGGCCTGGGGGCGGTCAAGAACGTGGGGCTGGGGGCCATCGAACTGATCGTGCGGGGGCGGGAAACCTACGGCGACTACCGCACCGTCTTCGACCTGGCGGAGCGGGTGGACACGCAGAAGGTCAACCGCAAGGTGCTGGAAAGCCTGATCATGGCCGGCGCCTGCGACGGCCTGGAAGGCCATCGCGCCCAGATGAAGGCGGCCCTGGACGACGTGTTGCGCTTCGGCCAGGCGGCCCGCGAGGACCGCGACCGCGGCCAGGCCTCGCTCTTCGGCGAAGAGACCGACGCCCTGGCCCTGGCCCGCCCGGCTCTGCCCCTGATGGAGGAGTGGTCCCAGACCGACGTGCAGGTGCAGGAAAAGGAGGCGCTGGGATTCTTCTTCTCGGCTCACCCCCTGGAAGCCTACCGCCTGGAGATCGTCAGCTTCTCGCAGATGCCGCTGGCCGACCTGGAGCAGGCTGCCGACGGCCAGACCGTGCGCCTGGCCGGGTACCTCACTGAGGTGAAGAAGCTGACCGATAAGAAGGGCCGTACCATGGCCTTCGTCACCCTGGCGGACTTCGGCGGAACGGTGGAAGCGCTGTTCTTCGCCGACACGTTCGAGAAATGCGCCGAGGTGCTGATCAAGGATGCTCCCCTGGTGGTGGAAGGGCGCTGCTCGACGCGGGAGAACGAGCCGGTCAAGGTCCTGGCCGAAGACGCCTATCCCCTGGCCACCGCCCGTTCCCGCCTGACCCAGGGCATCGAGGTGATCCTGGATCGCGCCCGCACCGGCCCGGATATGGCCGCCCGGCTGGAGCGCCTGTGCGTGCAGCACCCCGGATCGGTTCCCCTGTTCCTGCGCCTGCGCGGCCCGGGCGACGAGCGCCGCTACCGCTCCGATTCCATCAAGCTGCAACTGGCCGACCCGCTGCTGCAACGCCTGGAAACCCTGGTCGGCGCGGGCAACGTCCGCCTGGTCGCCGCCGGCCCCAAATTCCCGGAGAAGGATCGCAATGGCCCGCGCAACGGATACCGCAAAGGCCCCAACGGCTCCTGACCTGTGGTCTCCGCGCCCGCTTCCCCGCCCCCCAGGAGCAGTGCTACAAGTTCGCCGGACTGATCTGCACCGTGGACTACGGCAACGTGGAGAAGTATCGGCCCCGCGTGGCGCAAGCTGAGGATGCAGCAAATATTCTACGCGTAACCAATCGGGAGAATGCAAGAGTTATCTGGGAGAATTCTTGGACCGGGTGATGGCTTACGTAGATAGCATCAATCAGTACTTGGCACTTTAACAGGACCCCCGCGTTTCGTCTAACCCGGCGCCGGTTTGTGATACTTGCCTCCGCCGCCCCGTGTTTAAAAACCTTTCAAAACTCTTGCCCTTCAACAATCCATTGACTATATTGTTTATCGTGGAGCGCGGTTGCTCTTTTTTCCCGCCCTGATTCCTGCTCCAGTACCGACGAAGTAATCCGAAACAACGGCGGATTCGACCGATGGATTGGCGCCTTCTCAGTGAAGCGGAATTGATCGAGGCGTGCCGGGAACGACGCGAAGAAGCCTGGCGCGAGCTGCACCGGCGGTATTGCCGGCTGATCTACCACTGCATCCTGCAGATCTTCGCCGGGGCCGCCCGGGAGGACGTCGAGGACATCACGCAGGGCGTCTACCTGCAACTCCTGCGCGGGCAGCTTGACCGTTACGACGCCAGCCTGGGCGCCTTCTCCACCTGGGTGGGGTTAATTTCCACCCGGCAGACCATCAATTACTTGAAGTCCCGCGAATACCGCCAGCGATCCAGCCAGGTCGTCTTGACCGCCGACTGCGCCAGCTATCATCCCGCCGTGAAACTATCCCAACGCCTGGACCTGGATGATGCCCTGAAACGCCTCTCCCCTGACGAGTACCGTCTGCTGGCGTGGCGTTACGGCGAAGAATTGACTCTGGAAACCATCGCCGCCATACGGGGGAAGGCCGTTTCGACCATCTCCCGGCAGATAAAACGAATCCTGAAAAGAGTCCAAAGAGACGCAAAATCTTGATCGGTCTCCTTGAATACTCTAATGAGAACCGTTAGAAAGCCCGCATCATGAGCGACCTGGAAGATTTACTATGCCGCTATTTCTGGGAAAAACGGAACGGCGGCGAATCGGATTGCCCGGATGACGCCACCCTGCTGGCCTTCGCCCACCGGGGCGTCAGTGGGACGCAAGCCGCAGGCTTGGGCCGGCACCTGGAGACCTGCGCGCACTGCCGCTTCCGGCTGCAGGGCCTGGAGGAGATCCGTACTCTGAACAGGGAAACCGCCGCCCCTGACTGGCTGGAAAGGGCGGGGGACCGCCTGGTGGCCGCCGCCTTGCGGGAAGCCGCCGATACGCCCGTCCCCGTTGAGTCCCTGCGCCTGGCCGCCGACACTTCCCGCCGCGAACTCCGCGAGGTCTCCTTCGGGACCCCGGGAGGCGAGATGATCGTGCGGTGCGGCGAAACCCGCAGGGGGCGCTGGCGTTTCGCTCTGATCGCCTCCGCGGCGGTGCCGTCCAACGCGCCACTGCTGATGGAAATCAATAACCGCCGGTTCCAGGCTCTGCTGCCACACCAGCCGGTGGAACTGGAGGACATGCCCTGTGACCAGGAGCCGGTGGAAAGCCTGACCCTGATCCAGCCCCTGTTCGATTTCGGCGGCAATCTCGAGGCGCTGCCGGCCAGGCTCCCCGCGCCCTGCCGCCTGGAGACGCGGCCCCTGGGGAATTGGGTTCTGACGGCCGGCCGGGAACCCTCCCGCCCCCTGTTCGCCTGGCTGCGCAGTTTCGAAGGGACCATCTTCCAGCCGCTGCCGCTGGAAAGCCGCCTTCAGGTGGGGCTGACCCTGTATCTATTCGATCCCGCCCTCAACCGCGTACCCATGGATAAACTTACCTGACGGCATGGATCTTCGCCTGCTGGAACAGGAACGGATGCGGCTGGAAAAGGCGGCACGGGCACATCGCTCGGCCGCCCCGCTGTTTTGGGAATTGTTCCCCTTCTTCCTTGCCCTGCGGCAGGGCGGTGATCCCGCCGTCTGGGTGGACTTCGGATCCGGCCTGGCCGGCCCGTTCCTGCGCAGTATAACCCCTGATACCCTCTCCCGCCTGACACCCCGCCGCCTGGCCGAACTGGACGCCATTCTCGGCGCTTGGGCCCCCGACTTGGAGGGCGCCCACCAAATCCCCGCGCTCCGCTTCGCCCTTCTCTTGGAACGGGCCCGCCGCTACCTCTGGGCCGGCGACAAGGATCAGGCCCTGGAGCTGCTCCTGGCCCACGGCTCCGCCTGGAATCCGCACGCTCCCACCAGTGGGGAGCGGTCCTTCCGGCCTCACGTCTGGCTGCGGCGGGAAACCGCTGCCTGGGATCGCTTCCGGGTGCAGGCGCACCGCGACCAGGTGACCATCCTGGCGGTGATCCTGGGGGCCGACGGCCGCCCCGGCCAGGGGGAACTGCTG
>QZKQ01000063.1 GCA_003599535.1 Candidatus Zixiibacteriota bacterium
TGGAAAGGATATCCAGCATGGTGAAGTCGCGCAGGTCCAGCATCTCGGTCAGCGCCTTGGCCAGCAGGTAGTCGCCCACCAGCACCGAGACCTTGTTCTTCCATATGGCATTCAGGGAAGGGAAGCCGCGCCGCTGGGGGGATTCGTCCACTACGTCGTCGTGTACCAGGGTGGCGGTGTGCAGCAGCTCGACGATGACGGCCACCTTGACCGCGCGATGATTGGGAGGGCCGAACAGCCGGGCGCACAGCAGGGTGAACATGGGCCGCAGCGATTTGCCCTTGTGCCGCACCAGGTACTGCACCACCTTGTCCACCAGCTTGACGTCGCTGCTCAAGACGGCGCGCATTTCCCGGTCGACCTGGTCCAGGTCGGGGCGCAGGGAATCCTGGAACCAGCGCAGGTCCAGGCTGGACGGGGTGGGGAGGGGGGCGCTATTCATGGGCCGTATCCGGTATCAGCCGGTAGATGCGCTTTTTTCCCACCTTGAGGATGAATCCGGGCTGTGGATCCACGAATTCGCGGAAGTCGGTGATCTTCGCCAGGTCGTTTTCCGGTCCCAGGGACACGATACCCTTCTCGATTTCCCGTCGCGCTTCCGATTTGCTTGATACCGACCCGGCGGCCATCATCAGGTCCTGGATGGAGACGCGCTCGCCCAGCCGGGGAACGGCGGCCTCCGGGATGTGGTCCGGCAGGGCATCCTTCTGAAACCGGGCCCGGAAATCCGCCTCGGCTTCTGTTGCGGCCTCAGGGCTGTGATACAGGGTCACGATCTCCCGGGCCAGGCGCTGCTTGTGCCCCATGGGATTGACCTGCCCCTCCTTCAGATCCGCCTCGATCTTCCGCAGTTCCGCGTTGGGCACTTCCGTGGCCAGGGTGAAGTAGTCCATGATCAGGGTATCGGGGATGGACATGACCCGGCCGTAGATTTCCGCCGGCGGGTCGCTGATGCCCACGTAGTTGTTCAGCGACTTGGACATCTTGTCCCGGCCCTCGGTGCCCACCAGGATGGGCATCATGAAGGCCACCTGCGGGGCCAGGCCGTACTCTTCCTGGATCTTGCGCCCCAGCAGCAGGTTGTACTTCTGATCCAGCCCGCCCATCTCCACGTCGGCCTTCAGGGCCACGGAATCGTAAGCCTGGAGCAGGGGGTAGAGGAACTCCAGGAGGGAGATCATTTCGCCGGCGGCGTAGCGCTTGGCGAAATCGTCTCGTTCCAGCATCCGCGCCACGGTGTGCTTGCCGGCCAGCTCCAGGAACTGGTATATGTTCAGCTTCTCCAGCCATTCGGAATTGAAGCGGACTTCGGTCCGCTCCGGGTCCAGGATCTTGAACACCTGCTCCTTGTAGGTTTCCGCGTTCTTGCGGACTTCTTCCCGGGTCAGGCGGGGCCGCGTCTTGGACTTGCCGGTGGGGTCGCCCACCATCCCGGTGAAGTCGCCGATCAGGAACACCACCCGGTGTCCCAGTTGCTGGAACTGGCGCAGCTTGCGGATGGTCACGGCGTGCCCCAGGTGCAGGTCGGGGGCGGAGGGGTCAAATCCCTGCTTGACGGTCAGGGGGACGCCGGTATCGCGGGACTTTTGCAGTTTCTTTTCCAGGTCTTCCGGGGTGATGATCTCCTGGGCGCCGCGAGTCAGCAGATCCATCTGCTCGCGGACGGGTGGAAATTTCGGACTCATGGATTTATCTCTTCTTGTATTCCTTCAGGACGCGGTCCAGGGTACGGGCTTCTTCGCGCCGGGCGATGGCGTCGCGTTTGTCGTACTGGCGCTTGCCCCGCACCACCGCCAGCTCGACCTTGACCCGGTTGTTCTTCCAGTACAGCGACAGCGGGATCAGGGTCAACCCCTTCTCCATCACGGAGAATTCCAGCTTCTTGATCTGCCGCTTCTGCAGCAGCAGCTTGCGGGGCCGCAGGGGATCGTGGTTGGCGATGTTGCCCTTGTCGTAGGGGCCGATGTGCGCCTGGTGCAGGTACACCTCGCCCCTTTGGATGACGGCGTAGCTGTCCCGCAGGCTGGCGTTGCCGGCGCGCAGGCTTTTGACTTCCGTCCCCAGCAGGGCGATGCCGGCCTCGTACTTGTCCAGGACGTGGTAGTCGTGCCGGGCCTTGCGGTTGGTGGTGATGGTGGTATTGTCCGCCATGGTCGTACTGATCCAATATAAAAATAAAAAGTTAATGGTTGCGGGGGGCATTGTCAAGCCCTTTTTCGGGCGAATGCCTTGCGCCGGGCTCCATCAAACCTCCGGATTGTTCCGTATCAATCTCGGGCGCTGATCCCGGCGCCCCGGCTACCCCTCTCCGGCACTCTAACCCTGGATCCACGGCTCACCCGGCAGAAACCGCCGCCCGCTCCTGTGCAAATCCTGCGGCAGGCTAAAACTTTTTGCAACATTTCATTTTTTAACTTGACTTGAACGTTCCAATGTATTATATTATACCACATCTAAGGGTATTCCTGCCAATGCTGTGAATTAGTCGGAGTCCGAGGTTTATCCGTTCGCAGCGCATCCGTAGGTATTTCGCTGTCCCAGTAGTACGTATTCGGAAGATAGCAGTTCCCCGATAACCTCCTGCGGAGAGGGCCTGGTGCGTACAAGAACGCTAAAAACCTGGTTCTCGCACTGCCTCCTGACCGTTGCCATCCCCCTGATCGCCCAAGCGGGCCCCCCCTTCGGCGGGTCTGTCGAGGGTGTGTGGACCCGGGCGGAGAGTCCATACCTCGTGGACAGTACCATCAGCATCGAACGTGGCGATTCCCTGATCATCGAGGCCGGCGTGCTGGTGCAGTTCAACGCCCCCATTACCTTCTACGTCTACGGTACTCTCCTGGCCTTGGGCTCGGAGGGCGACTCCGTCTGCTTCTGGAGCGACGACACCGTACCCTGGAACGGTATTCAGTTCTACGAAGCCACGCATTGCAGTCTGAGTTACATCTCCATCCGCCGGCCGCTGCAGGGATTGCGCTTCGACAAGTCCCAGGCCATCATCGAGCATTCCACCATCAACGCCGAATTCATCGGCGTCCTCGCCGACTCTTCTGACAACCTCCTTCTGGTAAATTCCAATATTGAGGTGAACGGACCGGCGCCCATCGGGGTGAAGATGATCTACGCTTCCATGTTCATGGCCAACGATAGCGTCATAGTCAACAGCAATCCCGATGCGAACCCTGCCATGGGCCTGGAGATCACCAAGTCGAATCCGGAAATCCGGTACTGCGTTGTGGACGTAATGGCCGATATTTTCGGCTACGGCATTCGGGCCAACGAAGTGAGTATCAAGTCCACCATTCACTATAATCTTATCCGCACCGTCTCCAAGAGTTTTGCTTACGGCGGCCATTTCACCAAGTTCAGCGCCTGGTTCGTGAACAACACGGTGGTGGTGCAGTCCGATCTGTTCCACGGCGGCTGTTGTCTCTTCCTGCAGCGGTACTGTGAGCCCTGGATCGAGAACTGCATTCTGTACGGCGATGGGAGTTCCTACGGCATCCAGTCGGCGGATTCCCATCCCGTGGTCCTGTTCTCTGACATTTACCACCACGATCTGTTGTTCGCGGGTGTCACACCGGGCTTGGGGTGTATCTCCGACGATCCCCAGTTTGAAAATTCCGTGGCGCAGAATTATCATCTGCTGCCGGCCTCTCCCTGCATTGACGCCGGCGACCCCAACATGTCCCCCGACCCGGACTTATCCGTGCGCGACATGGGCTGCTACTTCTACGACCAGACGGTGGGCGTGGAACCCCCGCCGCCGGCGCTGCCCCGGAATCACCGCTTGATCGAAGCCTTCCCCAATCCTTTCAATGCGGCCACCCGGATCGCCGTCACTCTGCCGGTAGGGCAGGAGGGCGAGCTGCGGATCTACGATCTCCACGGCCGCCTGCTGGAAACCCTGTTCGCCGGCTTCCTCCCGGCCGGGTCCAGCCGCCACATTTGGGACGCGTCGCGTTACTGTTCCGGGATTTACTGGGTCGTATTGGATTCGCCGCAGCATTACCAGACCGTGAAGGTATGCCTGGTGCGATAGATGGGGAATTTCTACCATAACCGGCACACGCCGGTTTTTTTTATGCAAATTTTTCATCGTCCGTGAAATATCTTCAAAATCCCTTGCGCTACGCACAAAAATTATGTAAATTAAGGCACTTCAACACGGATAAATGCATTTTATGCAGATTACCATGCGAATTCTTTCGCTTGTCCTTTGCGCCTGCCTGGTTCTGCTGATCACGAGCTGCAACGCCCCCCGCGAAAACCCCTTCGATCCGGATGCTGACAATTACCAGGGCCCCGGCGCTTTAGTCGGAAATCTCACCGGACGTGTCACCAACCTGACGGTGGTGCCCGTAGCCGGAGCGACGGTGTATGCTCTGTCCGGCAACCAGGGGGGGGTCACCAATGCCGGCGGATATTACACCATTCCTGATCTGGACCCCGGGCAGCACCTGGTCGTATGCACGAGAGAAGGTTTCGCCCCGGATACCCTGGAAGCCGACATCGAAACCAACCAGACCGTCACCGCCAATTTCAAGCTCGACGCCCTGCCTGTCATCCAGTCCTACGATTTCACCTCACATTCTTACGCCACCTCTACCAGCGATTACAGTACCATAGAGGCCCTGGCCGAGATCAGCGATCTCGATGGCGCCAACGATATCAACCTGGTGCAGCTACTGGTGGAATACGGCAATGAATTCCCCATGAGCCGCGATTCCATCGTCGGCGCCTTGGTATACTATAGCTGCACCCTGGTGGAAGAATTGGATTTTAACAGCGTGGACTCCGTCCGGTTTCAGCATTTCTTCGTCCAGGTGACGACCGATTCGGGCCACACGGCGGCCAGTCCGCCTACCCAGATCCGATACTTCTTTGACGAAAATCCACTGGATCTTCGGACCAATGACTTTCCCACACCCCCCCCCATAACGACTTTCCCCATCGCGCTCACGTGGGATTTTTCTCCCCTTCATATAACCTACACCTTCACTGTCCAAGTCTATAAAAACATCGGTTCTCAACCTTTGGCCTGGCAGGCCTCCGTACCAGGATCTCAGACGGCCGCCACCATCAGCTACCTGGATGACGGATCCTACTTCTGGCATGTCACTTGTGTGGACGGTTATGGAAATACCGCGCAATCGCTGGATGCCTCCTTCACCGTCTCCATTCCCTGAATTCGCTAAACCTCCATCCATCATAGACAGAACAGCATGATCGAAAAGCACCTTCTCCTGGAGCCGGAGCACTTCAGCGCCCTGCTCGAAGTCGGCCAGGCTATCAACGCCATATACCAGAAGCAACCGCTCCTGGAAAAGGTCATGGACATCGCCGCCGAGGCCATCAAGGCCGAACGCGGCTTCCTGGTTCTGCGCGATGAGCTGACCGGCGAGCTGCGCGTCCAGGCCTCGCACAACATGAGTGAAGGCCAGGCGCACCAGATTGCCCGGCCCTCCTCCAGCGTGGTCAACCAGGTCTTCCAGTCCAAGACCAGCGTGAATACCATGAACGCCATGGAAGACCCCCGCTTCGGCACCAAGGAATCCATCATCATGCAGAAGATTACGGCGTTGGCCTGCGTGCCCCTGATCCAGAAGGGGAAGACCATCGGCGTCATCTATCTGGACAGCACCCTGGACAAGCAGAAGTTCACCGACGCCACCGTCGCCTTCCTGCAAGCCTTCGCCAACCAGGCCGCTGTCGCGCTGGAAAATGCCTCGTTGATAGAAGATCTGACTCAGGAAAACCGGCAGTTGCAGTCGGAACTGGAGCGGACCTACGGCTTCAAGGAGATCGTGGGCAGCAGCCCCAAGATGCAGGCCGTGTTCGACGTCATGCGCAAGATCCTGAATTCCGACATTTCCGTTCTGCTGGAAGGGGAATCGGGCACCGGCAAGGAGCTGGTGGCGCGAGCCATCCACTATAACAGCCACCGCAAGGACCGCCCCTTCGTGGCCCAGTTCTGCGGCAACCTGTCGGAAAACCTGCTGGAGAGCGAGCTCTTCGGGCACAAGAAGGGATCCTTCACCGGGGCCATCAACGACAAGCGCGGCCTGTTTGAAATCGCCGACGGCGGCACCTTCTTCCTGGATGAGATCGCCGACATCAGCCCGGTGATCCAGGCCAAACTGCTGCGGGTGCTGCAGGAAGGCACCTTCCGCCGGGTGGGGGATACCGATTACCGCAAGGTGGATGTGCGCATCGTTTCGGCCACCAATAAGAGCCTGAAATCGGAAGTCAAGAAAGGCAATTTCCGCGAAGACCTGTACTACCGTCTGAACGTCATCGCCATCACCATGCCGCCGTTGCGCGAGCGGCGCAGCGATATCCCCCTGCTGGTCAACCATTTCCTCAAGCGCATCTCGGACAAGACCGGTCAGCGCCTCAAGCGCATCCAGCCGGAATCCCTGCGCGCACTGATCAATTACAACTGGCCGGGTAACGTCCGCGAACTGGAGAATACCATCGAACGCGCCGTGGTGCTGTCGGGAGACGGCCCCATATCCCTGGGGGAATTGATCATTCCGGATGCGGAGAGCGAAGGGCTGAAGCCGCGGACCCTGAAGGAGCAGGAAAAGGAGATCGTCCTGCGCACCCTGGAGGAGTGCGAAGGGAACAAAACCAAGACCGCCGAGGTCCTGGGCGTCTCCCTCCGTTGGCTGCACTACAAGCTTAATGAATGGCAGATGGTCAAGGTTGGCAAGATGAACGGCAACGGCCAGTAATACCGATCCGCACAAACCGGGCAGAAGCATGGTCAAGGAAGGGGAATTCGAAGGCTTTCGAGTCGAAGAGGTGCTGTCGCGCAGCAGCACCACGACCGTGTACCGTGCCTTCCAGCATTCCCTGAAACGCCCGGTCCTGATCAAAGAACTGCGTCCCGACCTGCTGCGCGAGGCCGACATCCTGAACCGCTTCCGCCGGGAAGCTGAGGTCTGCGCCCGCATCAAGCACGAGAACATCGTAGACATCTACGACTGTTCCATCCAGCCCGACCGCGTGTTCCTGGTGATGGAATACGTCGCCGGCTGTTCCCTGGCGGACCTGATACAGCGCCATCCGCAGCCCCCCCTGCCGCTGATCCTGGCGGTCATGCACCAGATCCTGCGCGGCCTGGCCTACGCCCACGCGCAGCAGGTCATCCACCGGGATATCAAGCCGGGCAACATCCTGGTGTCCCGCGAGGGGTGGGTCAAGATCACCGACTTCGGCCTGGCCATCTGCGAAGGGTTCGACGCGGTCACGCAGGCCGGCGCGGTGGTGGGCACTCCGGCCTACCTGTCGCCGGAATCCATCAGCGGCGGCGCGGTGACCGCCCGCAGCGACCTCTTCTCGCTGGGGGTGACCTTCTACCAGGTGATCACCGGGGAAAAGATCTTTTCCGCGGAGCACTTTTCCGACAGCCTGCGCAAGGTGCTGTCCGACCATCCGCCCGAACTGTCCCGCTACCGGCCCGATCTCCCTCCCGAGCTGGGGCGCATCGTGCTGCGGATGCTGGAAAAATCACCCGCCAAGCGGTGGGCCTCGGCCGACGAAATTCTGGCGGCGCTGGAAAGCCAGGGCCAGGGCATGCCCCTGGGCGAGTCCAAGGCCCTGATCCGCGGCCTCATGGACGACCCCAACGCGGTGCATACGGTCGCAGACCGTACGCCTTCGACTCCGCCGGTGCGGCCGCCGCGCGCGGCTCCCCTGGTGCGGATCGCCGCGGCTCTGGCCGTGGTGCTCCTGGTGGTGGCCGGATACTACCTGTTGAGCGGGCCTGGACAGCCGCCGGCCGTGCCCGTCGTGGACAGCACGGCGTTGGGGGCCGTACAGATCCCTGACACTACCGCGACCGCAGCGGCGATGGAAGTGGAAGATACGCTGAAGGCGGCGCCCGGCGAGATCGCGATGAAGCCGGTTCCACCGCCGGAAACAAAGGATTCCGAACCGGCCAGAAGCCAGGGATCGCCGCCGGCGGCGTTGCGCGACACCATTCCGGCGCCTCAGCCGCGCGTGGAGGAATCCCGCCCGCGTACGGACCTGGCGGCTACCGCCATCGTGGATTCCGCGCAAATGGCCAGCACCGCCCCCGGAACCATTCGGGTGCAATGCGACCCCTGGGCCGAGGTCTACCTGAACGACGTCCTGGTGGACAGGACCCCCTTCGCCCCTCTGCAGGTCAATCCGGGACGCCACAAACTGGGCTTCAACCATCCCACCTTCCCCCCCGTGGTGCGCGAAATCGAGGTGTTGCCGGGCCGGGAGGTGCTGGTGGTTGAAAACCTGTGGCACACCGTGGGGCGGATCATGGTCATCGTGCCCGACGCCTGGGCCGAGGTGTACATTGGCGACCAGAAGCGGGGGATCACGCCCCTGAACGAGGCGCTGATCGTGCCGTTGGGGAAGCACAAGGTCACCCTTAAGAACGCCGCGTTTAATACGTGGGATACCACCGTTACCTGCCGGCGCGGGGCTCCTCCCTGCACCCTGCGGGTGAATATGCGGAACCATAATGGATCACTCACCGCGCCCGACTCGCCCGACCCTTCGTCCGACGACTCGACTCACCTTAGCGGTTCTCTGCTGCCTGCTCGGCGGGATTCTCTGTCTCCTTAGCCTGCCATGCCAGGCGCAGCCCCCCCCCGCGGCCAACGTCCGCGTGGATGAGGTCGTTTCCCTGTACTTCCAGGGCCGCCTGACCGAGGCCGAACTGTTGGCCCTGCGCACCCTGCAGAGCGGCGACAGCCTGCCCCCGGTGGATCGCGAGATCCTGCACAAGACCCTGGGCTTCACCTACGTGGCCATGGGGGAAAATGAAAAGGCTCGGGAGCAGTTCATCTCCTGGTTGGAAATTGATCCCCGGGCGGCGCTGGACTCTCTCTACGTCTCGCCCAAAATCATTGACGTGTTCCGCCTGGCGCAGGAAGCCCTGGCCCAGCGCCGGCAATCCGCCAACCCCGACTTCAGCCACCTGACCAGCCAGATGTCCGCTCTGAAACGCTCCCTGATCTTCCCCGGCCTGGGGCAGATCTATCGGGACCAGCAGGGGAAGGGCATCGCCCTGTTCGCCTCGGAAGTCCTGCTGCTGGGCGGCCTGGCCTATTTCCACGTTCAGAGCGAAGCGGCACGGAACGACTATATGGCGGAGAGAAGCCCGGCCAAGACGTCCGAGGCATACGACCGCTACAACACCTACTACCGCGCCCGCAACCTCACCGCCGCTCTGGCCGCCGGCGTCTACCTTTACTCGCTGGTGGACGCGATTTACTTCCCTCCCCGAAGAGGGTCCGGCCTGACATTCCCCCTTACCTTCCAAGTGACCCCCGATCCCGGCCATTCCCTGGTGCTGGCCTGGCGCTTTTAATCCTGCATGATCTGCACACTCGGCGCGATGATTGCGGGCTTGACGGGCCATAGTACGCGATTATTCCGCTACTGAGCTGTGGCACGCTATTTGTAATAATGAAAGACGAAACCTGGAGGTCATCGCACGGCAACTTGGGCACTCAGCTTCGCACTGAAAACGCACGGTTGACCTGCACTGAAGAAACGACGGTTTACCGGGACAGCAACGGCACGATTTCAGAACGGCACCAGACACGGTTGACACGCACTGAAGAAGCACGGTTTACGGCACGGCAACGGCACGGTCCACCAGTACGGAAAGAGCCACGGTTCACTGGGACTGCGACAGGCACGGTGACAGGCACGGGAAACGGGACGGTTACGACCTCACATCCGGCGGAGCGATTATCTGCAGTGAGATGATGGACGGGTTACCTTGATTGAACCTCCTCTGTCGGGACACCGGCACATCGCAAAATGTGCCGGTGTTTTTTTATTGCGAAATCCCTTGCACTGCGAGCGTGGTATTCGTATCTTATTACAGACCACTTCCTAAACACGGGGAAATCCATGCGACTTGCCACGATGGGGTGCGGGATCGCTTTGATCGCCGGCCTCTTTCTGCCCGCCGGAATCCTCCAGGCCGGCGCGCTGCATCCGGCCCTGACCGGTCCCAGCCGGTTCATCCTGGAGGGGGATTCCATTGACGTGTGGGTCATGTTCACCGACCGGCACCTGACCGACGCCGCCGCCAGGCAGTCGGCCCTGCAGACCGCCCGGGATAACCTGCTGCCCAGGGCCGAGGCCCGGCGAGCCAAGACCGGCCGCGCCGCCCTGGTCAGCGAAACCGATCTCCCGGTGTACGCTCCCTACGCCCGCGCCGTGCTGGAAACCGGTGCGCGCTTTCGCACTACCAGCCGCTATCTGAATGCCGTCTCCGTGCGGGTCCCGGTGTCCCTGCTGGAGCGCCTGGCGGAATACCCCTCCGTGAAGGAAATCCGCCCTGTGGCCAAGGCTTGGCGGCCGCTTCCCGACCCGGATTGGGCCGTCGACAGCGAAGGCGGGATGGTTCAGGCGCAGCCCGCCGAACCCGATACCGTCCTGAGCTACGGGAATTCCTACAGCCAGTTGAACCAGATCGGTGTAGTGGCCGCCCACCTGGCCGGGTACACCGGCGCCGGAGTGTTGGTCTGCCTGCTGGATACCGGCTTCTTCACCGACCACCAGTCCCTGGTCACCCGGCCCATCATGGCGGAATGGGACTTCATCAACAACGATCCCGAGACCGCCAACCAGCCGGGCGACCCCTCCAGCCAGCACAACCACGGCACTTACACCTTCTCCGCCTTGGGCGGCGCCTATTCCGGGCAGCTCTACGGCCCGGCCTTCGGCGCCACCTTCATCATCGGCAAGACGGAAATGGTGGACGAGGAGCTGCCCATTGAGGAAGACTACTACGTGGCCGGCATGGAATGGGCCGACAGCTTGGGCGCCGAAGTGATTTCCACCTCGCTGGGCTACTATGACTGGTACACCTTCGCCGACCTGGACGGCAACACCTGCGTGACCACCATCTGCGTGGATCAGACCGTGGCCAACGGCGTGGTCTGCGTGACCGCGGCCGGTAACGAGCGCCTGTCCGCCTGGGCGCACATCATCGCTCCGGCCGACGCCGACAGCGTCATCACCGTGGGCGCGGTCAGCAGCACCGGATTGATCGCCAGCTTCAGCTCCCCCGGCCCCACCTACGACGGCCGGATCAAGCCGGAAGTCTGCGCCCGGGGCGTCAACGTGCGCTGCGCCAGCCCCAGCAGCATCACCGGATATGTCAACGTCAGCGGGACCTCCCTGTCCACCCCGCTGCTGGGCGGAGCCGCCGCGCTGGTGGTGGAAGCCCATCCCGACTGGTCGCCCATGCAGGTGCGCGAAGCCCTGATGATGACCGCTTCCATGGCTTCCAGCCCCAACAACGACTACGGCTGGGGCATCATCAACGTGATGACCGCCATCAACTACTCTTTCACGCCCCCGGCGCCGGTGGAAATCATCCTGACTCCGGTCAGCGCCCCCATTACCATCCCGGTAGGCGGCGGCAGCTTCAACTTCAACGCCAACCTGCATAACGTCACCGACTCTTCGGCGACCTTCAACGCCTGGATCGGGCAGTACACCCCCGCGGGACTGTACCAGGGCCCGATGCTGGGGCCGCTGACCCTGACCCTGTTCCCCGGCGCCAACATCACCCGGGTGCGGATTCAGAACGTGCCCGGCAGCGCCGCCCCGGGGACCTACACCTACGTGGGCTACACCGGGCAGTACCCGGACGTTAAGTGGGACAGCTCCTACTTCAGTTACACCAAGTTGGGAGCCGGCGACGGGGAAGCTACCGTGGGCGACTGGGCCTGCACCGGCGACCCCTTCCCGGGCGAGGTCATCGCTGGAGGGCCACGCTTCGTCGTGGCCAGCGACTTCAGCCTTTCGGCCTCCCCCAACCCCTTCAACCCCACGACAGCCTTGAGCTACGAGCTGCGAGCGGCGAGCCATGTCAGTCTCCGCGTCTACGATACCGCCGGCCGCGAAGTGGCGACCCTGGTGGACGGAATGCGCGAGGCCGGGTCGCATGAAATGACCTTCGACGCCTCCGGGCTGCCCAGCGGGATGTACTTCGCCCGGCTGACGGCGGGGGGGTATACCGCGGTGCAGAAGGTGGTCTTGGTCAAGTAGATCCGAATTGCGAGATCCGAGAGAAGAGAACACAGGGGCGCGGCGGGGGCTGCGCCCCGTTTACCTCATGCTGAAAAACTGATAGCAACCTTTCTCCTTGCGTATTCCCCCTTCTTATCCTTATATTTAGCCCCATACCCGGGTGAAACCGGCGATGGGGCTGTCTCGTTCAATAGACGGCAAGAATTATTCACACCGCGAGCTTTCCGCCATGAGCAAACCCACCCCCCTGATGACCCAGTACCTGGCCGTGAAGAAGCAGTACCCCGACAAGGTGGTCTTCTTCCGCATGGGGGATTTCTACGAGATGTTTTATGACGATGCCCGGGTGGCCAGCCAGGTCCTGGGGCTGGCGTTGACTACTCGCGGCGAGCACCTGAACGAGAAGATCCCCCTGGCCGGCTTCCCCTACCACGCCCTGGACCAGTACCTGGACAAGATGGTCCGCGCCGGCTACCAGGTGGCCATCTGCGAGCAGGTGGAAGACCCCAAGCTGGCCAAGGGGATCGTGCAGCGCGAGGTCATCGAAGTGGTCTCCGCCGGCACCTCCTTGACAGAAGGGGCCCTGGCCGGGGTGGACAACCGCTTCCTGGTATCGGTGGCCCCCGCCGACGGCCGCGTGGCTCTGGCCCGCGCCGACATCACCACCGGCGAATTCACCGTCTCCATCCTGGATGCCGACCGCTGGCGCGACCGGCTGATCTCCCTGCACCCCACCGAAGTCATCCACCCCGCGGAATTTGACCCGGCGCTGACCTCGCTGCCCGCCGGCTACCAGCCGGTAATCACCCCCCTGGACGACTGGATCTTCGCCCCCGACCAGGCCGAACAGGTGTTGAAGGGGCACTTCGGGGTGCTGTCGCTGAAGGGCTTCGGGCTGGACGGCGAAAGCGCGGCGGTGTCGGCCGCCGGGGCCGCTCTCTACTACCTGCAGGAACACAAGAAGCGCGACCTGGTGCACCTGCGCGGCCTGTCCGTGGAGCGCCAGGAAGAGGGGATGATCCTGGACGCGCCCACCCGGCGCAACCTGGAGCTGGTGGACCCCATCTCTGTATCGGGCAACCGCAGCGCCACGCTCTACGGAGTGCTGGACCGCGCCGCCACGCCCATGGGCCGCCGCCTGCTGCGCCACTGGCTGGAACGCCCCCTGCTGGACGTTTCCGCCATCAACCGCCGCCTGGACGCCGTGGGGCTGCTGGTGGCGCGCCGGGGGCTGAGAGGGGAGATCGGCAAGATCCTGGGGCAGTTGACCGACCTGGAGCGCGCCGTGGCCCGCATCAGCTTAAACCGCGCCAACGGCCGCGACCTGCAAGCCCTGCGCCTCTCCCTGGAGAAACTGCCCGCCATCCAGGCCGCCCTGGACGAGGCCCCCGAAGGGTTGCTCTGCGATGTGAACCGCAGCTTTATCCCGCTGCCGGAACTGGTCGAAGACATCGCCCGAACCGTGGTGGAATCCCCGCCCATTTCCATCCGCGACGGGGGGCTGATCCGCGCGAATGTGAACAGCGAGTTGGACGAACTGCGCGAAATCGCGCACTCGGGGAAGGGATGGATCCACGCCCAGCAGGAGAAGGAGCGGGCTCGCACCAGCATCCCTTCGCTGAAGATCGGTTTCAACCGCGTCTTCGGCTTCTATATCGAAGTGTCGAATACTCACAAGAACAAGGTCCCGGAAAATTATATCCGCAAGCAGACCCTGGTCAACGGGGAACGCTACATCACCCCGGAATTGAAGGAGATGGAAGCCCGGGTCCTGGGGGCCGAGGAGAAGATCAAGGCGCTGGAAGCGGAGATCTTCGAAGAACTGCGGCAGCGCGTGGTGGCCCGCGGGGCCGACGTGCAGATGAACGCAGCCCTGTTGGCCGAACTGGACGCCCTGCACTCCTTCGCCGTGACCGCCGCCGAAGAGAACTACTGCCGTCCCCGGGTGGACGAGGGGGAGGGTATCGAGATCCTCGACGGCCGCCACCCGGTAGTGGAAAAGCTGCTGCCGGCCGGCGATAAGTTCGTCCCCAACGACCTCCTGATGGATCGCGAAGCCAACCGCTTCCTGCTGGTCACCGGGCCCAACATGGCGGGCAAGTCCACCTACCTGCGGCAGATCGGCCTGATCGTGCTCATGGCCCAGGCGGGATCGTTCGTGCCGGCGCGTTCAGCCCGCATCGGCGTGGTGGACCGCATCTTCACCCGGGTGGGAGCGCAGGACAACCTGGCCGGCGGGGAATCCACCTTCCTGATGGAGATGCATGAAGCCGCCAACATCCTGCACAACGCCACCCCCCGCAGCCTGATCCTGCTGGACGAGATCGGCCGGGGCACCTCGACGTTCGACGGCATGTCGCTGGCCTGGTCGCTGGTGGAATACATGGAGACCAACCCCCGCCTGCAGGCCCGCGCCCTGTTCGCCACGCACTACCACGAGCTGACCGAGCTGGAGCGCCACTTCGAAGGAGTGAAGAACCTGAACGTGGCGGTCAAGCAGTGGGGTGACGAGATCAGCTTCCTGCGCAAGATCCTGCCGGGGGCGGCGGGGGCGTCCTACGGCATCCAGGTGGCGCGGCTGGCCGGGCTGCCGCCGGAACTGATTGAGCGGGCCAAAGAGATCCTGTCCGACCTGGAAGCCCGGGAGAATTCCCCGGAGACGCAGTCTCTGCGCGGCCGCAAGGCGCCCCGCGCGAAAAAGGTGGATAGTTCGCAATTAAATCTCTTCATTCGCACCGTATCACCGCTGGAGGAGGCGTTGCGCAAGATTGACCCGGAACGCATGACCCCCTTCGAGGCGCTCTCCTGGCTGATAGAGCAGAAGAAGCGGTTGGAGACGACCTCATGAAGGCGATAATCGCGACATTGCTGCTGGCTTTGACCATTTCCGGCGGATCCTTCGCGCAATCCCCGCATCTAACCGGAGAAAAGGAAATCCCACGGGATGACTTCCCCGCCCTGGTGGAGGGGTGGCGCGTGCAGGTGGGAGCCTACAGTTCGCAGGAAACGGCGGAACACCTGAAGGAAATCTTGAAATCCGCCACCGGCCGCAAGGTACACCTGCAGGGCGAAGCGGGGATCTGGCGCGTGCGGGTGGGGGAATTCGCCGATTCCGCGTCCGCTGCGGACTTCCTGCGAGGGACTCTGGCGCCCCAGGGCTACCACGACGCCCGCGTGGTGCGCGACCGCCTCCCGGTGGACCGCGAGTCGCTGCCGCCGCCGCCGACGGTTCCCGGCTACCGCTTGCAGGCCTATGCCCTGTCCAGCCGCGACAGCGCGTTGGCCCGGGCCCGTGACCTGGCTGTCAACGTGCCGGAAGCGGCCGTTCACGTGATCCAGGCGGGGGACCTGTACAAGATCCAGATCGGGGACTTCCGCACCCGCGCCGGCGCCGACAGTTTGAACGCCCAGATCACCGGCCGGGCAGATCTGCAACCCCTGGTAGTCGAAACCCGCATCCCGGTGGATCCGCCGCCGCCGCAACCCTTGAGCTATCCGCGGGACATATTCCGCTATTTTGAAGATTAACTCCAAGGCCCGTCCATGCCCGTGATGACACGATTCTTCCTCCTGCTGCCGTTGCTGGCGGTGCTCTGCCTGGCGTCTGCGGCCCCAGCGGCCGAATTCGACCCGGCTGAAGACGTGCGGATCGAGCTGCTGGCTTCCGCCGACGGGGTTCCCGCGGGAAAGACTGTGGACCTGGCCGTGGTTTTTCGCGTCCCTGACCAGTACCACATCACCGCCCGGGATCTTGGCTTTTTCTTCGTCCGATTCGACACGGTGGCGGGCTTAAGTTTCGGTCCGCCGGAGTTCCCCGTGGGGCGCGAATGGCAGGGGGAAGAGGTGTACGGGCCCACGGCGGTGGTTAAGGCCACAGCCACGGCACTAAGCCAGGCCCAGCCCGGATCCCGCACCATCACTGCCCGGGTGGGCTACCAGATCTGTTCGGAAACCGGCAATTTCCAGTGCTTCATGCCGTTGGAACGGGACGTGAGCCTGGACTTGCCCGTGCTGCCCGCCGGCGCCAAACCCGTAGTTCGCAACGCCTCGGTGTTCGGGACAACCGCGGACGAGGGGCAGTCCACCCCGCCGTCGGCAACCCCGCAACAAACCGCGCCGGCCCCACCGCCCCCGGCGGCCGAGACTGCTCCGCCGCCCGAACCGGCTTCCCCCGCCGTCGAAACTCCGGTGCAACCCGGCGCGGCCTCGTCCGGCGGTCTGGCCGGGTCGGTGGAACGGGCTCTGGCGCGCGGTTCCTTCCTGGCTCTGTTCCTGGTGTTCCTGGGCGGCATTCTGACCAGCTTTACCCCCTGCGTCTATCCCATCATTCCCATCACCATCAGCTATATCGGCGCCCGTTCCGGAGGCAGCAAGCTCGGCGGCTTCTTCCTGTCGCTGTTCTTCGTCCTGGGCATGGCGGTGATGTATTCCAGCCTGGGGGTCATCGCGGCCCTGACCGGCGGTGTGTTCGGCGGCCTGACCCAGAACCCCGTCGTCTACGGCGTCATTATCATGATTTTCCTGGCCATGGGCGCCTCCATGATGGGCGCCTTCGATCTGCAATTGCCCGCCTCGTGGCAGGGCAAGCTGCAGTCCGGCCAGCGCAGGGGGGCCCTGGGAGCGGTGTTCATGGGAGCCGCCTCGGGGTTGATCGCCGCGCCTTGCGTCGGCCCCGTGCTGGTGGCCCTGCTGACCTGGGTGGCCCAGACCGGATCGGTGGTGGTGGGCTTCGGGCTGCTGTTCAGCTTTTCCCTGGGTTTGGGACTGCTGTTCGTCGTCATCGGCACCTTCGCCGGGGCGCTCTCGGCGTTGCCCCAGGCCGGCGGCTGGATGGAGACGGTCAAGCACATCTTCGGCTGGCTGTTGTGGGGCACGGCGGTGTACTTCGCGCAGTTCGTCCTCCCGGATAGTTGGATGCCCTTCGTCTGGGGCGCCTTCCTGCTGCTGCTGGGAATTTACGTGGGCGCCTTCCGCCCCTTCCTCGAAGGCGAATGGCGCTGGATGCTGGGCAAGTGGGTCGGAATCGTGGCCGTGGTGGCCGGAGTCTTCTTCCTGCTGGTGGGGCTGTCCCGCATCACCGGCTGGCCGGGAATGGCCGCCGCCCCCGGAGTCACCGAGCAGACCGCGCAGCGGGAACCGGCCTGGATGATAAACCAGGAGGCGGAAGCCTTCGCCCGGGCCGCCGCCGAAGGCAGGCCGTTGATGATGGATTTCTACGCCGACTGGTGCGTCGCCTGCGTGGAGCTGGATCACAGAACCTACAACCAGCCCGAGGTGCTGGCCCGCGCGGACCAGTTCGTGGCCTTGAAGATGGACTTCACCCGGCAGAACGACTGGTCGAAAGCGATGAGCGAAAAGTATGGCGTCAAGGGGATGCCCACGGTCATCTTCTTCTCGCCGGAGGGACAGGAAGTGGAACGCTTCGTGGGCTTCCGTTCGGCCGATGACGTGGCCGAAATCATGGACCGGGTGCTGGGAACGGTCGCCGCGGTGGCGGTAAAATAGTGGAGGATTTCCGGTATGCGCTTCATCCCTTCAGCGCTCAGTGCTCTCTTTCTGATCCTGATCCTAAGCGCCGCCGCCCCGGCGCAGGAACCTCCGGCGCCGTCCGCTCCGGCGGATACCGCCGCCTTCCTCGGCAACGTGTTCGAAATGCTGCGCCAACACCCTCTGCCGTACGATCAGGAATTTTCCAGCCTCCCGCTGGAACGGACCGCCACGCAGAGCGTCAACCTGGTGCAGATCCGCGGCCGTTTGGCAGGCCACTACCACGTGGCGCACGACGAGATCGTCTACGTCATCCAGGGCAGCGGCACCCTGACGGCAGGGGATGAGACCCGTCCCCTGCGGCCCGGCGACCTGGCGTTCCTGCCTCGCGGCACGGTGCACAGCGTGGAAGTCCGTTCGGCCCAACCGCTGGCGGCGCTCTCCATCATGTCCCCGCCCTTCGACGGAGCGGATCGGGTGTTCGTGAAGTGAATCGCGGGACGATATCGCTCTTCGGGTGATCAGGAAGAGCGGTCCTGTAACGGTGGTAAATCCGCTAAAAAGTTGCGACCACACCATCTTTCCGGCACGTGGAGGCGTAATCCAATCATAAGCAACCGGGAGACAGACCATGGCCCAGGTAACCAGCATCAACGATACCCAGTTTGAAGCGGAAGTTCTGAACAGCGACCGGCTGACGGTGGTGGATTTCGGCGCCACCTGGTGCGGCCCATGCAAGAAACTGCACCCCATCATGGGCGAGCTGGCTGAAGAGTATTCCAGCCAGGCCAAGATTTTAGAGGTGGATGTAGGGATCAGCCCCCAGGCCGCCCAGAGTTACGCCGTGATTTCCGTGCCCCAGGTGCTTTTTTTCCGGGGCGGCAAGGTGATAGATCGCATTGTGGGCCTGGTGCCCAAAACCAAACTCAAGGAAAAGATTGACCAACACCTGAAAGGATAAGGTTGATGAGACGATATGCCCTCCTGGCGGTCGCGCTGCTGACCGCGATCTTCCTGTCGGCCTGCTCGGGCGAGAAGCAGGCCGGAACCCCAGCCAGTTCCGACGAAACGCAGCGTTCCCCCGCGCAGGTCAACCCCTCCGGCGGCGCCAACGCCCCCTCGTTCGCCTTGCCCAACGACGCCGGGCAAGAGGTATCCCTGGCCGATTTCAAGGGCAAGGTGGTGATCCTGGACTTCTGGGCCACCTGGTGCCCGCCCTGCCGGCGGGAAATTCCCCATTTCATCGAACTGCAGAACCAGTACGGCGGACAGGGGTTGCAGGTGGTGGGCGTGGCCCTGGATCAGCAGGGCTGGGCCGTGATCAAACCGTTCATGGAGCAGACGGGGATCAACTATCCCATCCTGTTGGGCACGGAACAGGTGGCCGGGGAATACCAGGAATTCGTTCCGCCTGACCAGCGCGGCGGCATTCCCTTCACCTTCGTGATTGACCAGCAGGGCAACATCCGCGAACAGTTCGTGGGCTACCGCGACAAGGCCACCTTCGAAGCCGCCATCCGGCCGCTCCTGGGGAGCTGATCCCGGTGGGGCTCACCTACCTGATAGACGGCTATAATCTGCTGCACCAGACGCCGGACTATGCCGACGCGGCGTCCGGCAGCCTGGAAGAGCGGCGCGATCGCTTCCTGAGGCGTTTGGGCAGTTATGCGGCCATGAGAGGCGTGCGTCTCCAGGTGGTGTTCGACGGGGTGCGTTTTTCAACGGAACGGGACCGCCAAGCGGGGGTGTCGGTGCGCTTTGTTCCGGCTACGGCCGACGCCTACCTGCGCGGCGTCATCTCCCGGCGGCAGGGGGACCGCAGCCTGGTGGTGGTCACCTCTGACCGCAAGGACATCGGGGAATACGCCCGGGCCCGCGGCGTGACCTGGATGACCTCGCCCGACTTCTGGGCCTGGATCACCACTCCGCCCCGAGCCAAGCGGGCCGGCGCCGAATTCCCGGAAGAGAAGGAATCCCGTCCCCCCGGCTGGACTCCCCGCGACGACGATGATCTGTTGAAGGCGTTCGGGGAAGATTAGGGCACGGAATACAGATTACGACAGGGGCGGCCCGGTGTGGCCGCCCCTTTTGTTATGTAAGGGGGAAAAAGTAAAAAGTGAAAAGAAAAAAGGAAAATTGAAAGATGGAAAGAGGGAAGGA
>QZKQ01000079.1 GCA_003599535.1 Candidatus Zixiibacteriota bacterium
GTAAGGGCCGGAGCGCTGCGCCTGTACCAGGCAGCGGCGCTGGTCCTGGGCCTGGCCTGCCTGACGGCCGGCCTGGCCCTGAAGCGCACCCGGTCGCCCCTGGTGCAGAACCTTTCCCTGACGCTGGCCGTGGTGGCCTTGGTCATCCTGGCCGACCGGTTGCTGCTGGTCCGGCTGGGCCTGCCGTTGTGGGAGGGCGACCCCGAGCGGCACTACCGCAACCGCCCCGGAGCGGTGCATTACTGGGGATCGGGACAGAGCGCCCGGATCAACTCGCACGGTTTCAACGACGACGAATTCCCCCGGTGCAAGCCTCCGGGCGAATTCCGCATCCTGGCGCTGGGCAACTCCATCACCATGGGGCACCTGGTGGACCGGGATGAAGCGTTCCCCCAGCAGTTGGAACGCCTGCTGCAGGACCGGATGGGACCCGACCGCCCTTACCAGGTCATCAACGCCGGAGTTTCGGGGTACACCACCTACCAGGAGAAGCTGACCCTGGACCGGACCCTGGCCTTCGATCCCGACCTGATCCTGATCGAATTCTGCCTGAACGACGTCACCGAGCCCTTCATCGTTGACCCCCGGTTTGGCGGCGTGGGTATTGACTATCACGGTATCATCTTCACCCGGTATTCCCCGCTTACCTATCTCCTGAACGAGACCGGCTTCGGCCGGCTGATTCAGACACTGAAGGAAGGGAGCGCTGCCGAGGTGGAGACGGCCCTGGCGCTGAACACCCGCAACATGGTCCACAACGTGCGGGACATGGTCGTGAATTCCGCCACCGGCAAGATGCACGAAGGCTGGGATCCGGTGATGAGCTCCATGGATGAAATTTACCGGATCGGCCGGGAACAGCAACGGCCCGTCGTGCTGCTGCTGTTCCCCTTCACTTTCCAACTGGGCCGGCCGGAAACCCGCGAACCCCAGCGCCTGATGGCCGAACATGCCGCCCGCCACCAGGTACCCTGCCTGGATCTGACCGATTTTCTGACGGAACGGGTGCGCGAAGCCAACGACGGATTCGTGCCGGTCGAGCAGATCGAAAACCAGGGCGGCGATATGAAGGCCATCCGGCAGGAAAGGTTGCGGTACTTCCACTGCTACAGCCGCTATTTCATTGACGAGGACCACCCCACGGCCCTGGGTCACCAGGAGGTGGCCGGAGCGATCTACGCGTTCCTGCAGGAACAGGGCCTGCTGGGAACGCCGCAGAAAAGTTCGGCGCTGGCCGGACAACCCTGAGGCGCGGGACCGGCGAATCCCGCCGGCTTCAACCCGGGAGCGGGCCACTACCCGGGAATCCGATTCGGAACCTACGGAGACATCCCATGTTCACCACCTTGGCTGAATTCGAAGCGGTCTGGACCCAGGAGAGCGGGAATACCCGAAAAATCCTGGGCGCGCTGACCGACGCCTCCCTGTCCCGGGAAGTGTCGCCCCGGGATCGCACTCTGGGCCGCATGGCCTGGCACCTGGCCTGCGCCATTCCGGAAATGGCCCGCATGATCGGCCTGCAGGTTTCCGGCCCGGAACCGGATTCCCTGCCGCCGGCCCGGGCGGCGGAGATTTTCGAAGCCTATGATCAGGCCTCCCACTCTCTGCTGGAGCAGATCCGGGCGCACTGGACCGATGAGACGTTGAAGGTCGAGGATGACCTCTACGGCGAGCGCTGGTCCCGGGCCCAGACGCTGGCAGTGGTGATGGTGCACGAGATCCACCACCGCGGCCAGATGACGGTGCTGATGCGCCAGGCCGGCCTGACGGTTCCCGGCGTCTACGGCCCGGCGCGGGAAGAGTGGGCCGCCTACGGCCGGCCGGAACCGCCGGTGTAAGCCTGCTGGAGCCGGAATGACCTCCACCCCCCGCCCCCACGTCTGCCCCTGGTGGATGGGGTACGTGATTGACCATCCGCTGCGACGTCTGCTGCAGCCGCCCGAACCGTTGCTCAGGTCCTACGTGCAATCCGGTCAAACCGCCGCCGACCTGGGCTGCGGCATGGGATACTACACGCTGGCCTTGGCGCGATTGGTGGGGCTGGCAGGACGCGTGTATGCCGTGGACTTGCAGCCGCAAATGCTGAAGGCGTTGCGCCGGCGCGCCCGGCGGCGCGGTCTGCTGGAGCGGATCGAGCTGGTGCAGTGCCGCGCCGACCGCCTGGGGTTGACCGCCCCGGTGGATTTCGCCTTGGCCGCTAACGTGATCCACGAGACTCCCGATCCCGGCGCCTTCCTGCGCCAGGTGCGGGAGATCCTGAAACCGGAAGCCCGCTTCCTGGCCCTGGAACCGCGGGGGCACGTGCCCCAGGCCGATTTCGCGGCCACCTTGCAACGTGCCCGGGAAGCGGGACTGATCCTGCAATCCCAGAGCGAGTTCCGCGGCGGCCGGGCGGCGCTGCTCACCGCCGGATAAGGCCTCGGCCACCCGGTGCGGCCGGAAATTGCTTTCCCCGGGGGTACCCATGAGTGCAATCGTCTCTTTGCCCGAGGTGGTGGACGCTCTGCAGAGCCAGAGCGACCTGGTTAGCGCCCACTTGAATCCGCGGACTGGGGAGATCTTCACCTGGGCGGAATTCGAGATCATGGATCCGGAGGAGGAGTCCCTGGATCTGGAGAGCATGGCCGATTGGCTGCGGGCGGATGTGCTGAAAGTGCGGGAGGTTCTGCAGTCGGACGAATGGCTGCAACTGCCCAGCCAGCATGAGATTCACGAATACCGCATGATGGAGAATTTCTGCGAGTCTGTGCCGGATCCCGAACGCCGCAACCTGCTGCTACTCACCATCCAGGGGAAAGGCGCGTTCGGCCGGTTCAAAGCGGCCATCCAGAGGATGAACCTGCAGGACGAATGGTACCGCTATCATGACCGGGAGTACGAGCGCATCGCGGAAGACTGGCTGAATTTCCACGGGATTCCCTTTCATCGCAATCCACCTGGATAAACCGGAGGTGCGGCCATGGGGCTCAAGATTCTGGGGGCACGGTGGGGGTTTCGCTACGCGTTGGTGCTGTTCATCGGGCTCCTGGTCGTTGTGGGGTTGTGGTCCCTGCAGCGCGCCAGCCGGTACCATGACCTGGAGGCGGGAGAAGTCACGCCCACCCGCGGTTATGCCGCCCTGGTGGGGAAGAAGCTGGTGCTGGAAGTGGCCAACAGCGTGCGGATGCCGGATCTGATCCTGTGGCGCAACACCGGCCGCCTCGATTCCGCCCTGGACTTCCCGCCGACCATCCCCTTCTGGTTCACCTGGGACGCGGCCCGGAACGCTTTCACCTTCTACCGGCCGGATACCGGGCTGGTGGAAATGCCGCCTCCGCCGGACTGGGCCCGCCGCCTGGGACCGCAACTGAAGAAGGCGGCGGAAGAAAAGGATTCAGGCCCCCTGGCCCTGACCCTGGCCGAGGGGGGAAACTGGACCGTGACCGGCCGTCTCTTCCCCGACGAACCCCGGGTGGTGGCCGCCGTCCGGGATATGGACCGGCTGTATCACCAGGTGGTGCCCGACCTCCTGGCCCGGGCGCGGCGAACGTACCCGGGGCTGGACAGTTTCACGGAAACTTTCTACGATAAGGGGCGGGCCCGGAGCTGGATGAGCCTCCGGATGCTGGCCGGGGACAGCCTCATCGCCGGGATCGGCGTGCTGGACGAGGTAAAGCCGGCGGGATACCACCAGCGGTATCCCCTCGGTGCGGATTACGCCCTGGAAATCAGCCTGCCCCGCTCGCTGGATGACGAGTTGCGCCGGCTGCACTTCCGCCTGGCCTGGGCCCTGGTCCTGGTCTGGGTTTTGGTCATGGCGCTGTGGGCGCGGGCGGAATTCGGGCTGGCCCGGGCGCGAAGGCAGCTCCGGGAGCTACGCGATAACCTGTCGCAATCGGCCTGATTCGCCGCCGGGAGAACCCTGACACGGATCACGACTTTTTAACTTCCAACTTATCAACGCTCTAACTTTCAAACCGACCATGCCCATTCCCGATCTTTACCGCCTGGACGAGCTGTTCACCGAAGAACAGCGGCTGATCCAGCGCACCGTGCGCGACTTCGTGGACGAGAAAATCCTGCCCGGCGTGCGCCAGTGGAACCGGGACGCCGTCTTCCCCGTCGAACTGATCCCGGAAATGGCCGCCCTGGGATTGCTGGGCGCCACCATCCAGGGGTGGGGCTGCGCCGGAGTGGATTACGTGGCCTATGGCCTGATCGCCCAGGAACTGGAACGGGGCGACAGCGGCTTCCGCAGCTTCGTGTCGGTGCAGAACGGCCTAAGCATGTACCCCCTCCTGGCCTTCGGCAGCGAAGAGCAGAAGGATCGCTGGCTGCCGCCCATGGCCCGGGGGGAAGTGGTGGGCTGCTTCGCCCTGACCGAGCCGGACTTCGGGTCCGACCCCGGCGGCCTGATCACCCAGGCGCGCCGCACCGCCGGCGGCTGGGTCCTGAACGGGGTCAAGCGCTGGTCCACCAACGCCACCATCGCCGACCTGGCCGTGATCTGGGCCAAGGACGAGGCGGGCGTCATCCGCGGCTTCCTGGTGGAAAAGGGGACCCCGGGGATGACCGCGCCGGAAATCACCGGCAAGCTTTCCCTGCGGGTGTCGGTGTCCAGCGAAGTGCACCTGGACGACTGCCACATTCCGGCGGAAAACGCCCTGCCCGGCGCCGTCGGCCTGAAGACCGCCTTAATGTGCCTGAACCAGGCGCGCTATTCCATCGCCTGGGGAGCGGTGGGAGCGGCCCTGGCCTGCTTCGAGGAGGCGGTGGAGTACGCCCAAACCCGCATCCAGTTCGACCGGCCCATCGCCGGCTTCCAACTGGTGCAGGCCAAGCTGGCCCGCATGTGGACGGAGATCACCAACGCCCGCCTGCTGGTCCTGCGCCTGGGGCAGATGATGGACCAGGGCAAGGCGCACCACGCGGCTGTGTCCATGGCCAAGCGATACAACGTGCAGACGGCCCTGGAAACCGCCCGCACCTGCCGCGACCTCCTGGGCGCCTCCGGCATCGTGGACGACTACCACGTGTTCCGCCACATGGCCAACCTGGAGTCGGTTTACACCTACGAGGGCACGCATGACATCCACACCCTGATTCTGGGGCAGGAACTGACGGGGTTGGCGGCGTATGCATAGGGCGGGCACGGTCACTCCGCCACACGGTCCAACTTCGCAGGATGAAGACCTCCCGTTGAAGGTCCCAAAGCGGTTTTCAATCACGCCCGGGCACCTACCCCTACTTGGAAGAGTACCTAAATAGGCAGGATACGGGCGCCCGGGAGATGGACGGCCTGATCACCCACATGCTGATCGTGCTCTGGACGGTGGCGCCGTGGGTGCGATCGGAATATCACCTGGCGCGGCTGCGCCGCCCAAAGCCGCCGCAGGATTTGGCCCAGTCCGGATAAATATAAGTGGATTATTTTTTCCGCATCAGTATAGCTTCCCATAGATGATCCGCAAAGGAGAATAGGTTGAACCAACGCCTGCTACTCTCCGGTGACGAGGCCATCGCCCACGGGGCCAAGGCGGCGGGAGTCCGCTTTGCCGCCGCCTACCCGGGCACGCCTTCCACCGAAATCATGGAAACCTTCGCCCGCTTTCCCGGGTCCCACGCCCAGTGGTCGCCCAACGAAAAGGTGGCCTTCGAAGTCGGCATCGGCGCCTCCCTGGCCGGCGCCCGCACCCTCGTCTGCATGAAACACGTCGGCGTCAACGTGGCCGCCGACCCCCTGATGACCTTCGCCTACACCGGCGTCAAGGGCGGCTTCGTGCTGGTGTCCGCCGACGATCCCGAAATGCACTCGTCCCAGAACGAACAGGACAACCGCACCTGGGCCAAGTTTGCCAAGATCCCCATGCTGGAACCTTCCGACAGCCAGGAGTGTTACGACTTTACCGGGCTGGCCCTGGATCTCAGCGAACAGTTCGACGCCCCGGTGCTGCTGCGCATCACCACCCGCATCGCCCATTCGCTGACTCCGGTGGAAGTGCGCGAGTGGACCGAAGTCCCCGTGACCGGCTTCACTCCCGACATCCCCAAGTACGTCATGATGCCCAACTGGGCCCGGCCCCGCCACCAGGCCGTGCTGCAGCGCCTGGAGGCGTTGCGCCAATACAGCGAAACCACCCCGCTGAACCGCATCGAGTGGGGTGACCGCCAGGTCGGCATCGTCACGTCGGGCATATCCTACCAGCACGCCCGCGAGGCCCTGCCCGGCGCTTCCATCTTCAAGCTGGGATTCAGCTATCCCCTGCCCCTGGAGAAGCTGCGGGAATTCGCCTCCCAGGTGGAGCGGGTGATCGTGGTGGAGGAGCTGGAGCCGTTCATCGAAGAGGCGCTGAAGGCCCATGGCATCGCCTGCGAAGGGAAGAAGTATTTCCCCGTCTATGGCGAACTGAACCCCACCCTGGCCGCCCGGGGGCTGGTCCAGGCGGGAGTCCGGTCCGAGCCGGTGGCGGAGACCCCTGCCCCGGTCGAAGTGCTGCCCCGGCCGCCGGTGCTGTGCGCCGGCTGCGGCCACCGCTCGATCTTCTACGCCCTGCGGCGCATGGGCGCCCACGTGTTCGGGGACATCGGCTGCTACACCCTGTCGGCCCTGCCGCCCCTGGAGACGGTACACGCCTGCATCTGCATGGGCGCCTCCATCGGCATGGCCGTGGGCGTGTCGCAGACCCAGGGATCCAAGCGCCCGGTGTTCGCCGTCATCGGCGATTCGACCTTCCTGCACTCCGGCATCACCGGGGTGCTGGACGCGGTCTACAACCAGGCCAACGTGACCATCATCATCCTGGACAACCACATCACCGCCATGACCGGCGGGCAGGCGCACCCGGCGACCGGCATGACCTTGCAGGGCAAGCCCACCAAGTCGGTGGACTTCGTGGCCCTGGCCAAGGTCCTGGGCGCCGACCACGTGGAAACCATTGATCCGTACGATTTCAACGCCACCTGGGAAACGCTAAAGGCGTCCGTGGCGCGGCCCGGGGTCAACGTCCTGGTGACCACCCGGCCCTGCATGCTGTTCCCCCGCAAGGTCAAGCAGGAACCCTACATCATCGTGGCGGGAGATTGCAACGGCTGCGGCGTCTGCCTGAAGATCGGCTGCCCGGCCATCGCCCGATCCGGAGAGGTGACCGACAAGAACCTGGCCATCCCCGTCATTGACACAGCGGCCTGCACCGGCTGCCGGTTGTGCGCCGACATCTGTCCGCAGGACTGCATCATCCTGAAATCTCAACCGGGCCGCGAATCGGAGGTGAAAGCATGACCCTGGCAACCGAAAACCCCGCACCGCGCGCGGCCGCGGCCGTGCTCCAACTGAAGAGCATGAACATCCTGATCGTGGGCGTGGGCGGGCAGGGCGTGCTGCTGGCCTCGGCCATCCTCTCGGAAGTCGCCCTGCTGGCCGGCTACGACGTGAAGAAGAGCGAAGTTCACGGGATGTCCCAGCGCGGCGGCGTGGTTAGCTCCCACGTGCGCCTGGGCACGGTGGTGCATTCGCCCGTGATCCCCAACGGCGCCGCCGATGTCATCCTGGCCTTCGAAAAGGCCGAGGCGCTGCGCTGGGTGCACGAGCTGAAGGCCGGCGGATTCCTGATTGTCAACGACCAGAAACTGGTGCCGCCCATCGCCGTGGATCCCAAGTACGTCTATCCCGACGACGCCCTGGAACTGCTTCAGGGCCGGGCCGAGCGGCTGCGCGTCCTGAACGCCGCCGCCATCGCCCGCAAACTGGGCAACGAGCGGCTGGCCAATACCGTGCTGCTGGGCGCCCTCTCCACCGGCCTGGACATTGACCTGGACCTGTGGCGCCAGGTCATCAGCCGCCGCGTCCCCAAGGGCACCGCGGAAGCCAACCTGAAGGCGTTCGAGGCGGGGCGAAACCAGTAACGGCCTCACTTCGATCCGGGGGCGCTCCCCTGGGGCGCCCCCGAGGAGAAGCGGATTATCCGCCATCCGGATCATTCATATTTCGATTGGGTTTCCCGGACACTATAATCTGGCATGTCCCCATGTCCCCCTTAGACCTGATCTTCATTGCGGCGCTGGTGCTGCTGGCCATGTGCGCCTACCTGGTGGGCTTCAACTTCTGGGCGGCGCTGGCCTTCACCCTGGCCCTGGGCCTGGTATTCTTTCTCATCCAGACCGGCGGCAAACAACCCCGCCGCAAATACGATAAACTTTAAAACTCCCCCGGGACCCGCTCCGGCAGGGTCCGGACCATCTACGGCGGCACGTCCCGATGCCCAGCGCCGCGTCACCGGCGCACACGGAAGAAAGGAGCTGACCATGCAGCGGCTGACTACCCTCATCATCTTCGGATTGGGCCTTTCCCTGGCCCTGGTGGCCTTCTTCGGATGCTCCAGTTCGCCCACCGGCGGCGGCGGTCCGCAGGACACCTACTACAACATCACCATCTCCGTCAACCCCACGACCCTGGCGGCCGGCGGCGCGGAATTCGGCAAAGTTTCCGCCTGGGTGACCGCCTACAACAGCCCGGTGTATGGGGACACCATCTGGTTCACCGCGGCCTCCGGAGGAGCGTCCAGCATCACCCCCTTCGCCTACACCGTGGATACCTTGACCACCGGTACGGTGCCGGAAGTTCATTACTTCCCCAATTCCGTCACCTGGGACACGGACACCATTTACGCCCGGCTGCTCAACCAGTTCGGCAGTACTGTCGCCAGTGACACTTTCGTGGTAAACATTACCCACTGACCCATGCCTCGAATCATTGCCATTTGCCTGTGCGCCCTGGCCCTGGCCGGCTGCGGCGGCGAATCCGCGCCGTCGGGGCCGGGGCAGGGCGTCCCGATCTTTTCCCTGGAAGCCCTGCCCGCGCAGATCACCCCGCCCGCCGACGCGCAGTTGCGCCTGACTCCGCTGCTGCCCCTGGACTTCCAGGCCCTGGACGGGTACCCGGTCCTGTTCCGCAACCATCTGCCCCAAGGGCGCTTCAACGTGCTCGAGAATCTCAGTTACGTGGACGTGGACGCCCCCACCGGGCTGAATCCCGAGACCTGGTATTCCTACCTGGGCAGCGACACGACGGAGGATACCATCTGGGCCCACGTGGTGACCATCACCGGCGACACCCTGGCCTGGAACTATTGCGTGATCACCATCAGCGGAAATCAATAAACCCTGCCCAACCGGATTTCCGCACCCGCTGCAAGGAATCTACCACCAGCCGAGGACTCCCCATGCCCCAGCAAATCCGCTATGACTACACCGACGGGGTGGCGCGCATCGTTCTGGCAAACCCGCCGCACAATGCCATGACCACGACCATGCTGCGCGAGATCCACGAGCACCTGGATCCCTTCCGCGACGATCCCGACTTGAAGCTGGTGGTCATTTCCGCCGACGGCGAGGACTTCTCCGCCGGGCTGCACCCGCAGGAGTTGCAACCCGGGACGGTGGTGGAGGTGCTGACCGAATTCAACACCGTGGCCGAACGCCTGCAGCAGTTGATGGTCCCCTCCCTGGCCCTGGTGCAGGGAGCGGCCTTCGGCGGCGGCTGCGAGCTGGCCCTGTTCTGCGACCTGGTCCTGGCCGAAGACAGCGCCCGCTTCGGCGTTACCGAGGTGCAGATCGGCCTGTTCGCCCCCACGGCCGCCATTATCCTGCCGCAGTTGATCGGCCGCAACCGGGCCCTGGAGATGCTCCTGACCGGCGACGTCATCACCGCCGAGGAGGCGACCCGCAGGGGGCTGATCAACCGGGTGGTGCCGGCCCAGCGCTTCCACGCGGAAGCCGACAGGCTGATCGCCCGCATCGCCTCCCACAGCGCCGCGGCGCTGCGCTTCAACCACCGCGCCGTGGACGAAGTCCGGCTGATGCCCTTCGAAAAGGCCATCCGCCACCTGGAAGATATGTTCCTGAACCAGGCGATGATCAGCGAGGACGCCCGGGAGGGCCTGGAGGCCCATGTGACCGGCCGTCTCCCGCGGTGGAAGAACCGCTAAGACAACCGAGGTTCCCGTTTCCGGATCGTATCATGCGAAGATTCCTGCTCCTAAGCCTCGCGCTGGCCCTGCTGGCCGGATGCGGCAAGCGCACCCCGCAGTTCAACCCCGGCGACTATGTCTCCTATCAGCCCGGCAACATGTACGTGTACACTGGCATGATGGGCTATGCTGAAGTAAAATCCCGGCTTCCCATCGAAGGCGGCACGCAGTTCGTCGTGGTGGACAAGGATAGCGCCGGCCGGGAAATCGCCCGCGAAACCTACGTGCAGAAGGACGGCCGGCTCTACTGGCAGACCTTTGACGGCACGGGCCAGGGGATGCTGAGCTACACCTTTGATCCCCCCCTGCCTGCCTCGCCCTTTTCCGGCACTCCGGGCGAGAAAGCCTTCCAGGAGGGGGTGGAAATCCGCAGCGACAGCGCCGGCACTCGGCTGCGCTACCGGGTGGACATGGAAATCCTGCCCCCGGAAGACGTCGCCGCCCCGGCGGGGGAATTCCCCGCCTGCGCCCGAATGAAGGCCGTCATCACCTACCTGGACCCCACCAATGCGCCCTTCATCAACGGCGAAGCGGAATGGTGGTATGCCCCTGGTGTAGGGGTGGTGAAGTACCGCGCTGCGGGCACCGAAGGCATGCTGGAGCAGGCCTCCATCAACGGCCGCAGTTATGAGCCGCCCGGGGGTAAATGGGAGAATTTCGGCCAGGCCTCCGCGCCGCAGGAGGAAGGTGACGGAAAGCACTGAGCGTTACGCCCGCCTGGCCCGGTTGCCGGGGGTGGGGGAGAGGGGCGTGGAACGGCTGTCCCGCGCCCGCATCGTACTGGTGGGTTGCGGCACCCTGGGGGGCGCCTATGCCCAGCATCTGGTCCGGATGGGAGTGGGCACACTGGTGCTGGTGGACCGGGACGTGGTCGAAGAGGCCAACCTGGGCACGCAACTGTTGTTTGACGAGGACGACGTCCGGGAGATGCGCCCCAAGGCGGTGGCGGCGGCGCGGCATCTGGAAATGATCAATTCCCGCGTGCGCCTGGAAGCCCGCGTGGCCGATCTATCCGCTGGCAACGCCCGGGAAATCCTGGGCGGCGCCCACCTGGTGCTGGACGCGGCCGACAACTTCGAAGTCCGCTTCCTCCTCAACGATACAGCCTTGGCGCTGGGCCTTCCCTGGATCTACACCGCCGTGACCGGTTGGGCCGGGCTGGTCATGCCCGTCGTCCCCGGCCGGACCGCCTGTCTGCGCTGCCTGATTCCTGAACCGCCTGAACCGGGCAGTCTGCCCACCTGCGAGACCGCCGGAGTGTGGGCTCCGGCCGCCGCCGCCGTGGCTTCGGCGGGGCTGACGGCAACCCTGCGCCTGCTGCTGGGCGAGGCGGCCCAGCCGGAACTGCACGAACTGGACTTCCAGGCCGGGACCTGGCGGAAGATCGCGGTCAACCGCCGAGCGGATTGCCCCGCCTGCGCCGGTGATCTCCCCTTCCTGGAAGGCCGCCGGGGATCGCAGGCGGTGAGGCTGTGCGGCCGCGACATGGTGCACCTGGCGCCGGAATCCCCGGTCCGCCTGGACCTGCCCGCCTTGGCCGACAAGCTGCGGGAGGCCGGCACGGTGCGCCTGACCGAGTACCTGCTCCACTTCGCCGCGCCGGCCGGGGAGATGTACCTCTTCCCCGACGGCCGGGCGCTGCTGAAGGGAGTGACCGACCCGGGACGCGCCCGGGCGCTCTATCACCGGTTCCTGAGCGGGTGATTTCCCCGGGAACCGACATGCCAACTGCGGAAAAATCCGAGTTATCGTGAATCGTCAGACCGGCACTGCCACCCCGGCCCGGCCGGCGCCGGTGGTCAATTTCCTGTCCATTGACGTGGAGGACTACTTCCAGGTCGAAGGCTTCGACCAGGTGGTCCGCGAGGCGGACTGGGAACGCCATGAGCCTCGCTTCCACCTCGGCCTGGAGTGGTTGCTGCAGGTCCTGGACAGCGTCCGGATCAAGGCCACCTTTTTCGTTCTGGGGTGGCTGGCCGAGCGACATCCCCAGGAGATCCGGGAGATCATCCGCAAGGGGCACGAGATCGGCGTGCACGGGTACTATCACCGCCGCATTGACACGCAGACCCCGGAGAGCTTCGCTGCAGAGTTGCGGCGCGCCCTGGAGGTGCTGCGGGGGCTGGGAGCCGCCGGCATTCGCGGGCACCGCGCTCCCTCGTTCTCCATCACGCCGGCCGCCGCCTGGGCCTGGAGCATCCTGCGGGACGGCGGCCTGTCCTACGACGCCAGCCTGTCGGTGCGGCACTTTCCCGCGGGCCGGGAACCCTGGACTCGCCCCGATCCCGGCCCCCAGCGCCTGCAGCTGTCCGGCGGGGAGCCCTTCCTGGTCTTCCCCCAGGCCTACCTGCCGGGTCTGGCCCGCTTCCCCTTCGCCGGAGGCGGCTTTTTCCGGCTCTACCCTTACGCCTTGACCCGCTGGGGCATCCGGGCCTGGAACCGGCGCGGCGTCCCCGTCACGGTCTATGTCCATCCCTGGGAATTCGACCCCGACCAGCCCCGATTTCCCGCTCCGGCGCTGCGCCGCTGGAAGCATTACGTGAACCTGGAAACCAACCGCGAGAAGTTCGCTCAACTGCTGCAGGACTTCTCTTTTCGACCACTGGGGAGTTACCATGAAGAATGACGCTGCCAAGGTGCAGGAGCACTTCCACCGCACCGCCGCCGGCTTCGACTCGATCTATACCGGAAAGAAATCCCCCCTGGGGCGGGTCCTGGACCGCGTCCTGCGCTGGGACATCCAGGAACGCATGCGCCTGGCCCTGGAAGCCTGCCGGCCGGTGGAAGGCAAAAGCGTCCTGGACCTGGGCTGCGGGACCGGCCGGTTCTGCTTCCCCCTGGCCCGGGCCGGCGCCGGTCGGGTGGTGGGCGTGGACTTCGCCCAGGGCATGATAGACCGGGCCAATGACCTGGCCCGGGAGGAGCGCCTGGACGACCGCTGCACCTTCCTCTATGCCGACATTATGGAATATCGCAGCGAAGAGCCCTACGACTGCGTGCTGGCCATCGGCCTGTTCGATTACATCCAGGACCCCCGGCACATGCTGGCTCACCTGCGCACCCTGACCCGGGGCAAGGCCATCATGACCTTCCCCCGGTCCGACACCTGGCGGGCGCCGGTGCGCAAGCTGCGCCTGGGGATGCTGGGCTGCCCGGTGTACTTCTACAATCGCAAGCGCATCCACGATTACCTGCTGATGGCCGGCTTCGTGGTGAAGAAAATCCAGCGCGTGGGCAAACTCTACTTCGTCGAAGCGATGTAAAGGCGGACATGAACGTCCCCCCCTCCTTCTGGTACGGATTTTATAACCTGGTCTGCATTCCCCTGCTGTACGTGGGGATGCAGGTGGCCCGGATTTTCACTCCCAAGGTGCGGGAAGGCATTCGCGGCCGCGTGGGACTGTTCCGCCGCCTGGCGCAGGCCCGCGACGCCCTGGAACCCGGCCGCCGCTTTGTGGTCATCCACTGCGCCTCGGCGGGGGAATTCGAGGCCGCCCGCCCGCTGCTGGGAGCGCTGAAAAAACGCCTGCCGCACCTGAAAGCCCACGTTACCTGCTATTCCCCTTCCGGTCTGAAGCCGCTGTCCCGGGCCGCGGAGGTGGAATCCTACAGCTACCTGCCCTTCGACGACCGCCGCTCCGTCCGCCGTTTCCTGGATCTGCTAGACCCCGCCGCCGTCCTTTTTATCAAGCACGACGTCTGGCCCAACATGGTCTGGGCGGCGCAGGCCCGGGGCCTCCCGGCCTTGTGGGTGAACGCCAACCTGCATTCGCACACCCGGCGGCTCTCCTTTCCCTTCCAGGGGATGAACCGCGCCTTCCTGGACCGCCTGAGCGCCATCCTGACCGTGGGCGACGACCACGCCCTGCGCCTGTCCCGCCTGGTGAACCCCGGCGTGATTGAAGTGACCGGAGATTCCCGCTACGACCGCACCCTGGAGCGGATGGCCGGCGCCGCTTCCCCGGCGCAGCACCTCCCCGAAGCCTGGTCGCAGGGGCGCCGGGTCATTGTGGGCGGCAGCACCTGGGGACCCGACCAGCGGATCCTGGTCCCCGCCTTCGCCCGGCTGAAGTCCGATTTCCCCGACCTGCGCCTGCTGCTGGTGCCGCATGAACCGGGGGAAGAGTTCCTGACCGACACCGCCGCCTACCTGGAGGCCTACGGGTTGACTCACGCCCGGCTGACACGGCTGAACGGAACCAGCCCGGACGCCGAGGTGCTGGTTGTGGACAAGGTGGGCATCCTGGCGGCGCTGTACCGTTCGGCCTGGGCTGCCTACGTGGGGGGCGCCTTCGGTCACGGAGTGCATTCGGTGCTGGAACCGGCGGTGTTCCATTTGCCGCTGTTCTTCGGCCCGAAGCACTACATGTCGCATGAAGCCGGGGCGCTGATTCAGCGGGGCGGCGCGTGGGAAGTCGGATCCCCGGCGGACCTGGAAGCCAGACTGCGCCTCCTGCTGCATGACGAGCAGGCCTGGAAGCGCGCCGCGGAGGCTTCCGGAGGGCTGGTGCAGAACGGCGCCGGAGCCACGGACCGCATCCTCGACCGGCTGGAACGTCTCTTAGCCACAGATCGCACAGATAGACAGGGGTGAAGGGGGGGTGTATGGGGTTGGGGGTGTAGGGGCAGGGCGTGTGGCGAAGGAACCCTTTCGGGGATCTCGCCCGTCACCGAATTTCGGAGGGCCACGCTCCGTCGTGGCCCTCTTCTGTATCGCGGAGGCATTCAGATTTAGCCCATTACGCGGATCATAAACTGTCTGAACCACGGATTATTCCCAAGGGACGGCTGCGTGGCACCCCCGGAGAGGGATGATCCATTTGTTTTCCCGATTCTGAGGGGGACGAATAACATCAGCGATTCAGAAGCGAGTAACCCGCCGCCCGGAATCGCTATTGTCCCCTGCATTGAAACGCCAAGCGCCGGACCACATGGTCTGGCGCTTTCGTCTTCTTCTGCGGGCGGTTCAAGACGGCCTCAGGACTGCTCCGCCAGCTTCTTGCGGCCCGCTTCCAGGGTGGCGTAGTGGTCGTCGCGCTGTTCCACCAGGCCGGCTTCGACCATCTCGCGCAGGGAGGCGCGGATGCGGTAGAGCGGCAGCCCGATCAACTGCGCCACCTGGTCGGGAGTGCGGGGGGCGTCCAGCAGCTGGAGCATCTCTTTGGCCGATTCGGTCAGGCGTCCGTCCGAAGTCAGGCAGGGCATGGTTATCCCTCCAGGCTTTTCTTGGTGAAGTACCAGTCGGTCCGTTCCACGCCGGTCATCTTCATGCGCTCTTCGGCCGCTTCCTGGGTTAAGGGCGGCGGGATGATGACCTTGTCGCCGGGGCGCCAGTTGGCCGGAGTGGCCACACTCTTGGCGTCGGAGGTCTGCAGGGCCTGGATCAGGCGCAGAATCTCGTCCATGTTGCGCCCGGTGGTCAGGGGGTAGTAGATCATGGCCCGCAGCACCTGCTTGTCGTCAATCACGAACACGCAACGGCTGGTCTCGGTCTTGCTCTCGCCCGGCATGATCATGCCGTACAGCGAGGCGACCTCCTTATTCAGGTCGGCAATGATGGGGAAATCCACCTTCACCCCCATCTTCTCTTCGATGTTGCGCACCCAGGCGATGTGGGAATACACGCTGTCAATGGACAGCCCCAGCAGTTCGGTGTTCATCTTGCGCAGTTCCGGCTGGATCTGGGCGAAACCCATGAATTCGGTGGTGCACACCGGGGTGAAGTCGGCCGGGTGGGAGAAGAGGATCACCCAGCTTCCCTTGTAGTCTTCCAGGCGGATGGTGCCGTGGGTGGTCTGGGCTTGGAACTGCGGGGCGGGCATCCCCAGGCGGGGCATGCCGTTGGTCGTCGCGGGGGTCATCATTTCCTGCATGACAGGGCTCCTAAAGGTTATGAATGGATGGATGATCGCAGATTTCGTTCAGTAATGTGGATACGGCTTTACCGCCGCGAGGTTGGCAGAAATCGCGAAATAATCCCACATTACCGGGCTCTTTACAGGTTGGATGCAGGTAAAATGAGAAGGATGCGCGAATTTGCGGAGAAAATCATGGATTACCGGGTGCACGGCGTGGCCGGCGTGGGGTTGTTTTTCGCGGCGGTGGGAGTGGGGCTGGCGGCGGTGGGGGTGCAATCCCTGCTGTGGGGAGCGGTATACCTGGGCGTGGTCCTGGCAGGGGTCTGGGGCATACTGACATCTTTCTGCGCCAAGTGTCCCTGCCAGGCGAAGCGGTGCAGTCACATCATCCTGGGACCGATGGCCCGGTTGGCTCCCCGGCGCCGCCCGGGGCCCTACACCAGGGGGGACGTCGGAGGGCTGATCGTTTCTTTCCTGGTCATCCTGATTTTTCCCCAGCCCTGGTTGTGGGATAAGCTCTGGGTTGGCCTGGTCTTCTGGAGTGCGGCGTTGGCGGCGGCGGGAGACATCCTGGTGGCCGTCTGTCCCCGGTGCCTGAATGTCCGCTGCCCCCTGAACCGCCGCCCGGCCGCGGGGTGATGTCCCCGCAGCCCGACGGACGGTGTAACCTTCTGCGTAGTTCTACTTCCCCTCCCTCTCCGCGCGGATGTCGGCAATGCGCTGCTCGTAATCCGCGTTCTTTCCCCCCGCCAGTTGCAGCGCCTTCACCTCGGCTTCAATGGCCTCCGCATACCGCTTCTGCTTCCACAGCACCATGCTCAGGGTATCCCAAATCATGTGATTGTCGTCCAACTCCAGGGCTTTGCGCGAGGCATTTTCGGCATCACCCAGGTTCCGGCCTTTCAACGCCCAGAACCAGGCGTAGGCGTTCAGGGCATACGCATTGCCGCTGTCGGCCCAGGCCTGGGCGTAGGCTGGCCCGTAAATTTCCAGCGCCTCGGCTTCGTCCCCCTGGACCAGCAGCAGACTGACCTGGGCCTCCTGCAACTGAAAATCGTCCCCTGGACCGTTCGGCCAGAAGGCGTTCAGGTGCTCCAGGGCGGCCTCGGCGCAGGTATCCAAATCGGCGCAGAGAAGGATATAGCGCCGGGCGATAGACCTGCTCTTCGGCTCCGGTTTCAGCAGCTCGCTGTATACCTCAAGGGCCTCCCGCTTCTTTTTGGGATTGCGGGCGGCGGCATCCAGCATGTATAGCACATTGCCGCGCAGGGGGCTTTGAGGAAATTCTTCCCGAAAGGTCAGTAGCTTGCGGGGATGGGACAGGATTTGTGCATAGCAACCGTACTCGTAGGCTGTTACTTCCTGGTTGGATCCCAGCGGCACGCGCGTGATTTTGGCCTTTTCCGAATCCTGCATCAGTTTTTCGGCCAAGCGGGACATGCCGGCGTAGTCATCCCGCTGTTCACATTTATACGCCAGCCGGGCGATGGTTTCCAGGTTAGTGGAATCCGCCTCATATGCCTGGCTGATTTTCAAGTAAGTAAAATCCCCCTGGTAGGCCTGTTCCAACTGTTGGCGGAAACGTTCGGGTTCGGAGCCGTAGCCGACCACGCGATCTATTTCCCGGCCATCCGCTTGGGCTATCAACACCGTGGGAGTGCCCCGGATGGAATAAAACCGGAAAAGCGAATCCCCCAATGTTGTACCGGAACCGCTGCGCTCTGCATACAGGCAGAGAAAGCTCTGATCCAGGTAAGAATGGAAGGTGTCATTGGTAAAGAACTGCTCGACCAGCAGATCACAGGAACTTCAACCGTCTGAGTAAAAATTGATCAGGAGCAGTTTATTTTCTGCTTGCGCCTTGGCCTTGGCCGCGTCGAAGGGACCGTCAAACCAGAAGGCGGGCTGGGCCAGGGCGGCAGCGGCCATCAGGAATACCAGACATACCGTGGCGGTGGTGCGCATGGAATGGCTCCTTTCCGTGAAAGAGTGGCGGGCGGAATTGGTGCACGGGGAGGCGACGGTAATATAGTGCAGCGGACGGAAACAAATCAAGAATTTCCCGACGATTTTTCCGTCGCGGCGGAACTTTCATCCTCCCGCCGGGTATACCCAAAACCCCGCCCGAAACCCCGTTAGCTCCAAACCCGGAGACTCATCATGCTACCCTACGTCACTGCCGACACTCTGGCCGCCCGGACGCCGGCCTGGCTGGACCGCATCGCCCCCTTCAACACGCATCGCCTGGAGCTGAACCGTGACCGCGCCGCCCTGCTGGTCGTGGACATGCAGAACTTCTTCCTGGACCCCGCATCGCTCACCTTTACCTGCGGCGGGCCGGCCATTATTCCCAACCTCCAGAAACTGGTATCCGCCTTCCGCGCCGCCGGCCGGCCGGTGATTTACACCCGCCACGTGCACCACCCCGACGGCCTGGATGCCGGTATCATGGGCTGGTGGTGGGAAGGCATGTGCCGGGAAGGGTACCCGGAAAGCGAAGTCTGCCCCGAACTGGCTCCCCGGCCCGGCGAAAAGCAGGTGCTGAAGCACCGCTATTCCTCATTCTACCACACCGATCTGGATACCGTGCTGCGCGCGCTTAAGGTCGAGGACCTGGTGGTCACCGGAATCATGACCAACATGTGCTGCGAATCCACCGCCCGGGACGCCTACTACCGCGACTACCGCGTCTTCTTCCCCGCTGACGCCACCGGCAGCATCTGCGAAGAGATGCACGTGGCCAGTTTGCTCAACCTGGCGTTCGGGTTCGCGTGGGTGTGCGCGGCGGAGGACCTCCTGAGGAAAATGTAATACCACAGTATCATCATAACGGGAATACGGTAAAGCGATGCTGCCGAAAGTCATCCTCCACAGCGCCGTCAGCGTGGACGGGCGCCTGGACCACTTCCAGCCCAGCCTGGAGTTGTACTACAGCCTCGCGGGGCGGTTCGGCGAAGACCTGACCCTGCTGGGGGCCGACACGCTGCTGGCCGTCCCGCCCGGAGAGATCCCGCCGGAGGACGACAGCGCTTTCAAGCCGCTTTCGCCGGCGCCGGACGATCCCCGTCCCCTGGCGGCGGTGGTGGACAGCCGCGGCCGGGTGCGCCTCTGGCATGCGCTGAAGGCCTGGCCCTACTGGCGCGGCCACGTCGCCCTGATCTCGGCTTCGACTCCGGTGGAACACCGCGCCTACCTGCGGGAACGGCACATCGAGACGATCGAAACCGGTGATACCCGGGTGGATCTGCGCAGCGCGCTGGAAATTCTGGCCGAACGCTACAGAGTCAAAACCGTGCGGGTGGACGCGGGCGGGTCGCTGAACGGGGCGCTGCTGCGGGCCGGAGTGGTTGCCGAGATCAGCGTGCTGTGGCATCCGGCGCTGGTGGGCGGGGAAAGCCCGAAGTCGCTCTTCCGCGCCCCGGATCTGGCTGGCCCCGACGGCGTCATCCCGCTGCAGTTGACCAGCGTGGAAACGCTGGACGGCGGGGTGGTGTGGGGGAGGTGGGAGGTGAGGAATAAGGTGTAGGGGCGATGCATTTTCCGTTGGTATACCTCCAGAGATTGCTTTTACTCCGAACCAGACCCGGCCGTTAACCAATCTGTCTTCGCAAATCCTTCGCCCAGTGGATAGACGACATTGTCATTCCAGGGCGAAGCATCTGCGTGGTTGATCCGACCTTTGCGGCTTCGGGCTGGAATATCATTGGGAGATGCGGCTCTGACTCGGTACGGCAAATGCATC
>QZKQ01000072.1 GCA_003599535.1 Candidatus Zixiibacteriota bacterium
ACTGTACCCGATAATCAAGTCTTCTTCCACCAGCACCAGGCGGGCGGTGTGGCCCTTCAGCACCTGGGCGCGGTGGCGGTGTTCCCGGCCGGCGGGGATCAGGAAGGCGTCCCCGGCTTTCAGGTCAATGACTTCGCCGTCAAAATGGATAGACATGCGGCCTTCCAGCAGGTACCCGGCGTGTTCCCGGGTGCACCAGTCGGGGTCGCGGAACTCCTCCGTCAGTTCCACCAGGCGCAGCCGGCGGCGGCCATCGGAGAAGACCTTGTGGCGGATGCCGGGCGCCGGCTGGTTCCAGGGCATGGCGGAAAGGTCAATGCGGTGGGTGTAACCCAGGGGCATGGCGGGCTCTCTCGGCTTGAAACTTATTCCACCGGCGGCTCCGGTGGGGGCGCCTTCACCAGCGCGGCCAGGAAAATGACAGGGGGCAGGTAGGTCAGCAGCAGGCGGATGAACCAGTCGGCCCGCCAGAAAAGCTCGTAGGCTCGCAGGCTGGTGAACAGGGTGTAGGCGTTGGTGAAGAGCGCGCCGAAAATGAACAGGGTCAGGTGATAGAGCAGGGCCAGCCCATACAGGGCCAGGGCCAGCCGGGCCGCGGAGCGGACTCGGGGGCTGAGGGTCACAGTCGCCTCCGGAGGGGATGAGTCAATCCGGGAGAGGAGAGGGCGCAGAAATCCCCCTCGTTCCCTCCACCGGTGGAAGGAATATAACATCGCCGCTCCGCAAATCAAACGGCAAAATGGGACATTTTGACGGCCGCATTCCGGCCCGCGTCCCCGGGGGCTCACCGGGACGCGCCCCAACGCAACGGTCCCGGTGAGCGATCCTGCCCCGCAGACTTAGAACACGCGCACTCCGATGCCCAGCAGGGCCGAGATGGTGCTGTTCATGATGTCCAGCTCTTCGTCGGAGTCATCAATGGTGGTCAGACCCATGGTCCAGCGCCCTTCCAGGGACAGATCCAATCCGGCCAGGATGAAGTTGATCCCCGCGCCGGCGGTGACGCCCCAGTCGAAATCCTTTGCCTCCTCCAATTCCACGGAAGCGGTGCCCAGGGGAGTTTCCACTTCGGCTTCACTGTCAAGCAGAAAGGCGCCATAGGGGCCGGCAAAAATGAAGGGACGGACGGGCTGGTCCACGTCCAGGAAGGCCAGCTTCAGCAGGATGGGCACTTCCAGGTAACGCAACCGGACGGTGTTGGTGGTGGTTCCGGTGCCGTTCAGAAGGTCGCCCTGGGTTTCGGATCCCTTCTTGACGAACAGCACTTCCGGCTGGATGTCCAGAATGCCCGCGACCGTGAAGGTGGCGTAGGCGCCGTGGATGAACCCGACCACGGTGGTCTCATCCAGGTTGGTCAGTTCATCATTGTCGAAGATGGCGTCGGCGTCATCCCCGGTGAAATCGGACAAGCTGATTCCAACCTTGATGCCGAAGGCGATGTTTCTGTCATCATCATCATCGTACCGCTGAGCCCAGACCGGGGCGCAGAGCAGGGCCAGGATGACGGTCGCGGCGAAAATCCCAAGGGATAACCTTTTCATGCGGTCCTCCTTTCGATGGACGAATGTTGCGGGATCCGGCCGCCGGAGTGCGGAGGATCCCCGGGGTGCGGTTTAAGGGCCCACCGAAGGGTGGGCATGGTTGCGCCGGGAGAGTTCCAGGTGAACTTGAGGAATCATGGGAAAATGGGGAATGCCGGGAATGCCGACCTCGGACGCAAAGGGGAATGGAGGCAGGAAGTCAACGCCATGCGTGCGGCGCCCGAGGCAAAAGGGTTATGCCGGGTTACACGGCCGGATTCCCCGAGGTTGACGGGAAACCCGGCCGTGAAACCTGGGATTGATCCGCTACCGCCCGAAGGGCTGGAAGGCCACGCTGGCCAGGGCCGAGAAGACGCTGTTGCGGAAGGTCAGGTCTTCTTCCGTGTTGTCAATGCTGGTCAGGCCCGCGGTCCAGCGGCCCTCGATGCCCAGCACGAGACCGCTCAGGTTGAAGTCCAGTCCGGCGCCGAACACCAAGCCCCAGTCCACGTCGTTAAAGTCGTCTTCCTCGGGGGTGATAATGGTGCCGCCGCCGACGGGCGTCTCAACCTCGGTTTCGGTATCCATCAGAATGGACATGGCCGGTCCGGCAAAGACATTGGGCCGGACGCCGGCTTCCGCGTCCGCGAAGCTCAGCTTGGCCAAGAGGGGAATTTCCAGGTAGTTCAACTGTGTTTCCTGGTTGAAGAGCTCACCGGCCTGCTCGACTTCGATATCCTGGCCCTTCTGTGTGTACAGCACTTCCGGTTGCAGGGCGAACATCTCGCTCAGGTTAAAGGTCAGAAAGGCGCCGAGCACCAATCCGGTGCGCGACTCTTCGCCCACCTGGATGAGATCTTCGCCTTCCACCACGTCGTCACCGGTCAGATCGGAAAAGTTGACACCAGCTTTAAGGCCGATGCCCAGACCTCCGCCGTCGTTGGCTCCGGCCGGCAGGGCGACCAACGCCAGCAGCGCCACTACGGCGGGAAGGTGGAAAAGCTGCAGTTTCATGATACCTCCGTGAATAATCCAGAAAATTCGGGATCGGGGAAAATCCGGCCTCGGTGAATCCACCATTGTGCCGTGGCGGGCTGCCGGCCCCATCCAGAATATTACACCTTATGTTACGGATAATCAGTATGTAACGTTGACAATTGCCATGTAAAACCCGGCCGGATTCCTCCTATCTTCCCGGGGTGATCCCCGCCTGCTGCGGAGTCAGGGGATTGGGGACCGCATTCTGGACCGGGGGGATGGACATCAGGTAATCGTACAGGGCGCGGAGCTGGTCCTCCGGCAGGGTGGCGACGTTGTACCAGGGCATGGGTGGCAGCAACTGGCGGTCGCCGGTGGGATACTTCCCCGTGCGCATCACGGTCTGGAACATTTCGTACGTCCAGGCGCCGATACCGGTCTGCCGGTCCGGGGTAATGTTACGGGAGAAGGTCACGCCCCAGGGACCCGCCCAGGCGGTGAAATGATCATTGGTCATTCCCGCCCACTTCTGCGGGCCGAAGACGTCTTTGGGGATCTGCGGCAGATCCGCGCGGGTGCCATGATAGCCGGAGAGCATCTGGCTGCTGTCGGGCAGGGGAATCCCCTGGACCATCACCTTGGGCGAATGGCAATCGTGGCACCCGCCGTAGGTGACCAGGAGCGCTCCGCCGGTCAAGAGGGGCATCGCCGGGCTGGTCTGGGCGGGCGTCAACTGGCTCCGGGCGGTGAGCTGACTTCCCAGCAGGACTACCGCGGCTGTCAGCAGGAGGGAAACGAGCCATAGAATGGGTTTCTTCATTTGTGTTTCCTCCCAAGAGAATGGGACATGAATATTTCGGGCGGATGGGTCGCCCTTTACCTTACCGAATTATTGTGAATAAATGCACGCAAACCGGAATACTGATTCCTACCTGTAATGGCAAGTCAGCCTGGTTGTGGCGTCAGGTCTCGCCGCGTTCGGTGACGAGCCTGGATCCGTTCTCCGCTGCACCGGCTTACCTGCATACCAGGGCCGGGACCTGGCGCAACGCGGAGGGCGCCGCCGGGCTGCTATTCCCCGGTTTCGAACAGGCGGTCGGTCTTGGCGGCCATGATGAAATCGTCCCGGTGCAGGCCCTTGATCTTGTGCGTCCACCAGGTGACCGTCACCCTGCCCCATTCGGTCTTCAGCACGGGGTGGTGGCCCTGTTCTTCGGCCAGAACGCCCACCTGGTTGGTGAAGGCCAGCGCCTGGGCGAAGTTGGGGAAGGGGAAGACGCGCTCGATGGTGTTCAGGCTGTCGCTCTTGACCACCTTCCAGTCGGGCACCTGGGGGTGGAGTTCGGCAATTTCCAGGGCGCTCAAGGGTGGATCTCCGCCGCGGCAGCCACGGCATTTATCCTCGGCCAGTTTGGGCATATCGTTCCTTGCGGGGATCAGGTTTCCAGGGATTCGACCGGTTCGGCGGTCACCGGGCCGGCCTGCCGCACTTCTTCGGGGACCTGGTCTTCGAACTGCTGGAAATTGGCGGCGAAGCGGGCGGCCAGGTCGCGGGCGCGGACTTCGTAGGATTTCGGGTCGGGCCAGGTGTTCCGCGGGTGAAGGATCTCGGAGGGGACGTCGGGCGCGTGATCCGGCACCAGGACCTGAAAGATGGGATCGGGGTGGAAGGGCATGTCGTCCAGGGCGCCGGTCAGTGCGTTGCGCACCAGGGTGCGAGTATATTCCAGGGGCATGCGCCGGCCCACGCCGAAGGGGCCGCCGGTCCAGCCGGTGTTGACCAGCCAGCAGTTGACCTGGTGCCGGGCAATACGTTCCCGCAGCAGGTCGGCATATTCCGACGGGTGCAGCACCATGAACGGCGCGCCGAAGCAGGCGCTGAATACCGCCTGGGGTTCCGGGCTTAAGCCCGCCTCCGTGCCCGCCAGCTTGGCGGTGTAGCCGGACATGAAATGGTACATGGCCTGCTCCGGAGTCAGCCTGGCCAGGGGCGGCATGACTCCGAAGGCGTCGGAGGTCAGCATAAGGATGTTGCGGGGATGGCCGCTGCGCTTGTTTTCCACCGAATTGGGAATGTGAGCCAGGGGATAGGCCGCCCGGGTGTTCTCGGTCAGGGTGGCGTCATCCAGGTCCAGGCGCCGGGTCCAGGGGTCGTAGGTCACGTTTTCCAGGATGGTGCCGAAGCGCCGGGTGGTCTGGTAGATCTCCGGCTCGCCTTCGGGCGACAGGCGGATGACCTTGGCGTAGCAGCCGCCTTCCAAATTGAAGATGCCGTCGTCGGACCAGCCGTGCTCGTCGTCGCCGATCAGGGCCCGCTGGGGATCGGCCGAAAGGGTGGTCTTGCCGGTGCCGGAGAGCCCGAAGAACAGGGCCACGTCGCCGCCGGCGCCCACGTTGGCGCTGCAGTGCATGGTCAGGACGTCCTGCTGGGGGAGCAGGTAGTTCATCCAGGTGAAAACCGACTTCTTGATTTCCCCGGCGTAGGCGGTGCCGCCGATCAGCACCAGGCGCAGGCCCAGGTGCAGGATGATGAAGGCCTCTGAGACGGTGCCGTCCACGTCCGGCAGGGCGCGGAAGTTGGGGACCTGGATGACGGTGAATTCGGGCACGTGATCGGCCAGCTTGTCGGCCTCTTCCAGCGGCGCCTGGATGAACATGGTGCGGGCGAAGAGGTTGTGCCAGGCGTTCTCGGTGATGACACGGATGGGCTTGCGATACCGGGGATCGGCGCCCGCGTAGCAATCCTGCACGAACACTTCCTTGCCCTGCAGATAGGCCTGCAGACGGTGGAAGAGGGAGGAAAACTGGTTCTGGGGGAAGGGTTTGTTGACCGCGCCCCACCACACCAGTTCCCGGGAGGACTTCTCTTCGACGATGAACTTATCTTTGGCCGCGCGGCCGGTATGGCTGCCGGTGCGCACCACGATGGGTCCCATATGGGCGACGATGCCTTCCCGGCGGCGGATGATGGCTTCGTAGAGCCGCGGGGTATTGTGGTTCCAGTGCACGTTGCCCAAGTTGGTCAGGCCGTGCTGGTCCAGGCCGTAATGGCTTTGCGGGTATCCCGTGGGCATGGCTCGCTCCCGGTTGAAGACGCTACTTATAGGATATATACGTAGAATACGGCGGATGTGGGAGGCCGGGGGAGAAAAAAGAGGGGTGAAATGGGAGGATTCGGGGCTGGATGCCGTCCATCCTGCGCGAGGGTGGTAGGGGCGAAGTAATCCCCCCAGGGTCGTGTCATGGCGAGGCCCCGTTGTTCAGGGGCCGAAGCAATCTTAAGCCTCGATCGTGGAGATTGCTTCGGCCCGGCTGTTTGAGACTACGGTAGTCATTTCGAAATACGCAGTTTGGTGTGATATGCAGGTGTTGTCGCCGGCAGGCCTCGCCAGGACCCGGATGACAGGCAGGAATGCCTATCCCACCGGCAGGCAGGAATGCCCATCCCACCGACAGACAAGAATGTCTGTCCTACCCTCCTGTTTTATTTAGACTTTATCCTTTATACTTTAGACTTCCTTTCCCAGCCCCCAGCCCTGTATCCGTGTGATCTGTGGCTCCCTCACCGCGCGGTGTAGCCGCCGTCCACCACCAGTTCGGCGCCGGTGACGAAGCGGGATTCGTCCCCGCCCAGGTAGAGGATGGCGTAGGCGATGTCCATGGGGTCGCCCAAGCGGCCGATGGGGTGGAGGTTGGTCAGGGCCTGGCGCACGGCGGCCACGCCGCCCGGCTGGCTGGAGGCGAACTTTTCCACCATCGGAGTCCAGATGAAGCCGGGGTGGACGGAGTTGACCCGGATATTGTCTTTGGCGTAGAGCAGGGCGTCGTTCTTGGTCATCAGGCGCACGGCCCCCTTGGAGGCGTGGTAGGGCGGGGCGTCGGCGGCGCCGATGATGCCGTAGATGGAGGAGAGATTGACGATGCTCCCGCCGCCTCCGCGCTGCATGTAAGGGATGGCGTGCTTGATGCAGAAGAACACCCCCTTGACATTGACGTTCATCACCAGGTCCCACTCTTCGGAGGTGATTTCGTGGGTCGGTTTATTGGTTCCGCCGATGCCGGCGTTGTTGACCAGCACGTCCAGGCGGCCGAAGTGGTCGTAGACTTCACGGAAGACGCGCTCGATCTCCTCCTCGTCGGTGACGTTCAGGCGCCAGAAGCGGGCGTTGCCGCCGTCGCGGTTGATGGCGTCGGCGACTTCGCGGCCTTCGGCTTCGGCCATGTCGGTCACGGCGACCTTGGCCCCCTTCTGGGCGAACAGTTCACAGGTGGCCCGGCCGATACCCATGGCTCCGCCGGTGACGAGGGCGATTTTGTCCCGGATCATAAATGCCTCCCAAGTAAAAGTTACAAAGTTAAAAAGTGGTAAAGTTCGAATGTTGAAAAGCGGAAAAATCAATCGCCGGCCGGGGGGATATTCTGGTTGTGGCGGAACACGTTATCCGGGTCGTAGCGGCGCTTGACCTGGGCCAGGCGCGCATAGGTGTCCGGGTGATAGGCTTCCCGCACCCGGGCGGGGCCCTCGTCGCCCAGGAAGTTGACGTAGACGCCGCGCGTGTGGGGCCGGAGGGCGCGCCACAGGTCTTCGGCCCAGGCGAGGTTGGCGTCCGTTTGCGCGGGGTCGGTCCAGGTGGTGACGAGGCTCAAGGCGGCGAAGGCGTCGCGGTAGCTGAACGCGGTCGCTTCCCGGTCCACCCGGGCCACCGCTCCGCCCATGAAATGCAGATCCATATGGGCCAGGGGGCGGGGCATGGTCCGGGCGAATTCGGTCAGCAGGGCGATGGTCTCGTCCGTCAAGTTCCACAGGTATCCGGATCGCCAGTAGTTCAGCGAACCGGCCGGCACGTAGAAGTCGAAAGCCTGCTGAAAGCGGGGATAGGGCAGCGAGACGATCAGGTCCGCCAGCGGCCGGGCCAAGTCGCGGAGTGGTTTCAACGCCCGCCGGCCGGCCCGGGCGGAGCCCGCGTAGCAGGCGATCAGGGCCAGGGCGGAGGCGCCGTAGATTGCCTTGGGAAGCAGGGGAAAGGGGGGCACGGTGACGAACGAGGCCATGATGGTCAGCTCTTCCGGCAGGGCCAGGGCGTGGTCGCGCAGCCAGGCCAGCACCTGCGGAGCGTCTCCGGGGGAGTAGAGCACGGCGCCGCCCAGCACCCGCCGGAGGGGATGCAGGCGGAATTCCAGCTCGGTGACGAGGCCGAAGTTGCCTCCGCCGCCCCGCACCGCCCAGAAGAGATCGGGATGCTCGCGGGCGTCAGCCCGCAGGGTATTTCCCTCGGCGGTGACGATCCGTACGCCCAGCAGGTTGTCGCAGCCCAACCCGTAGCGGCGCATGAGCCAGCCCAGCCCGCCGCCCAGGGTGAATCCGGCCAGGCCCACCGAGGAGAAGGGGGCCCCGGTGGCGGCCAGCCTGTGGCGGTGAGTCCCCTGATCGAATTCGCGCCAGAGCAGTCCGGCGCCGGCTCGAACCGTGCGGGCCTGGGGATCCACCTCCAGCCGCTTCATGAGGGAAAGGTCCAGGACCATCCCGCCGTCGTTGACCGACCGGCCGGCCACGTCGTGGCCGCCGCCGCGCACCGACAGCGGCAGGCCGCGGTCGCGAGCGAAGCGCAGGGCCTGGGCCGCGTCGTCCGCCGTGGCGCACTGCACGATCAGGGCCGGGCGGCGATCAATGCGGCCGTTGAAAACCCGGCGGGCGGCCTCGTAGGCGTCATCGTCCGGGGTGATGATCTCGCCGGAAAGGGTGACTGTTGACTCAGCGATCAAGGATCCGCCTGATTCAGATATGCAAGCGTTACGGCTCAGCCGGGGGACATGCGAAGATTACGTTGCGCTGAAGTCACCTGGCGGTGTAGCCGCCATCCATGATCAGGGCGCTGCCGGTGACGAAGGAGGACTCATCCGAAGCCAGGAAGACAATGCCCCAGGCGATCTCTTCGGGGCGGGCGATGCGGTTCAGGGCGTGCATGGCAGCCACTTCGGCCATCCATTGGTCCCGATCCTGCCCGGACCGGGCCGCCACGGCTTCGAGCATGGGGGTCATCACCGCCGCAGGGTGGAGGGAATTGACCCGGATGTGGTCCCCGGCGTAGTACAGGGCGTCGTTCTTGCTCATGGCCGCCAAGGCGGCCTTGGCGGCGTGATAGGGCGGCAGATCCGGTCCGCCGATGAAGGCGTCCACCGAAGAGAGGTTGATGATGCTGCCGCCTCCGGCGCGGCGCATGTAGGGAATGGCCTGCCGGGTGCAGAGAAAGGGCCCTGCGGTGTTGACCGCCAGGACTTGATCCCACTCCTCCCGGGTGACCCGGTCGGGCGGCCGGTCGGGCCCGGACACGGCGGCATTGTTGACCAGCACGTCAATTTTGCCGAAATATGCGGCGACATCCGAGAAGACGGCGGTGATCTCCTCTTCCCGGGTGACGTCCATGTGCCAGTAACCGGCAGCATAGCCCTGACGCTGGATTTCCTCCGCCGCCTGAGCGCCTTCCGGGTCATTCACGTCGGTCAGGGCCACGGAGGCTCCTTCCCGGGCCAGCAGCACAGAGGCGGCCCGGCCGATGCCCGAAGCCGCCCCGGTCACTATCGCAACTTTCCCCGGTACGCGCTGCATGCTACTGCCCGCCGCTGAACTCGTCCGCGTCCGCCGGGATGATCTCCCAGCCTTCAGGCATGACCACCCGGTCCCCTTCCGGCAGGAAATATTCCCCGCCGGCTGTTTGGGAGGCCCGGATGATGAAGACGTTCCCGGTGGTGACCATCTTCTCCGGTGATTCCGGGGACGATGATCCCTGGGAAGATGATTCCCGGGAATACGATTCCGGGGAAGACGATTCCGCTGACGACGATTCCGAAGAGCGGGTGGCGTCCTCCTGTTTCAGATACAGCCCCTGGGGGTCCAGGGCGGAGCTGTAGCGGCTCTCGTTTGGGAGGCAGGGGGAATAGTAGTCGGCGCCTCCCCAATAGAAGGTTGCCGGAGCGTACCCGTGGTAGGGGTAATATCCGAATCCGGGGTGGAAATGGTGCTTGAACGGATCTTTGCTGCGAGTCATGGGGCTCAGGATGAACCCACCCTTGGCGTCCAGAGGCCGGTCAAAGCCGAGGCCGGGGCCGTGGCCGCCCGTCAGGTAGCCGGGAAGCGACATCTCCAAAGTCATGGGCCCCTGGGCGGAAGCCAGGGCGACAATAAGCAGTACTGTCAACGGCAGCAGCGCCGCGCGAATAGCCAGGCTGATTCTCATGATTCTCCCTTGAGGTGTTCCCTTGTTGTCAATATCCATGTACGTGATACGCAAGGGGAGGGAGAATGCAGGGAGGCCGGGGTGGAGCGGAGGGGTGCCGTGATCCCGCCAGGAAGCATGGCGCTATAGTCCTGGCGGGAATGAGAATGGGAACGGGGATACGGGGCTACGGACGGGCGAGGGAATGGGCCAGCAGGCGTGCGTAATCCGCGCCCGCGGCGCCGGACCCGTCCACCGCTTCGACGAACAGGAGGAGGCGGCCGGCGGCGGTTTCCAGGCAGAGGGCGTACACCGGACCGCGGGAGAGGAGGCTGGACCGGCCGGAGGAATGATCTTCCCGGGCCAGGGCCAGGAGGAAAGCGACACCCGGAACACCGGCGGCATTGGCGAAGGGTTTGGCGCGGGTGACTCCGGCGCAGTACTGCCCGCCGCCAGGTCCGCCGGCCTCGCAGCGCCGCCGGGCCAGAACTTCCGCCCGGGCGGCCCAGGAGGTGTCCGGTCCCAGGGATCCGGGAGGATAGCTGTCCAGAAGGTCCAGGTCGAGCAGCACCCGGTCGCCTTCCGCCTCGCTCAAGACGGCGCGGACCAGGCCTCCCTGGGGATCGCTGGTGACTCGCAGGGAGCAGGCCTGGGGGTATTCGAATTGGAAGCCCCAGCGGGAATCGCGGTAGGTGCGCCGGGACTGCGCTTCCTGCTGCAGGCGGGCCAGGAGGGCCAGGACCAGGCGGTTGGCGTTGTCTGCCGCGGCCTGGTAGTACCGTTCGAAGTCGGCGTTGGCGTTTTCGTCGGCGTTGTCAGAAAGAGCGCGGAGGACCAGGCAGGGGACGCCCCACTGGTAACAGACCTGGGCCACGGCGGCGCCTTCCATTTCCACCGCATCGGCGTGCAGGCGGCGGCGGATGGCGCGCTTCAGGGGTGTGGAGGTGCAGAAACCGTCGCCCGTGGCAATGATGCCGGCGGTCATCCGGGGGAGGCGGCTGACGGGGCTTTCCGGCACCGGCGGCAGGCGCAGGGTGTCGGCCATAGCCAGGGTCCAGGCCAGCAGCAGGGAATCGGCGGGCAGGAAGGTGGGATTGTGTTCCCAGTTGGCGGGATTGCGCACGCCCCAGTTGTCGATGCTGTCGGCCAGGAATTCGCCCAGGTCGTGCTGGATGGTCTGCCGGCCGATGACCACGTCGCCGGGGGCCAGGTCCGGATTCAGGCTGCCGGCCACTCCGGTGAAGATGACCCGCGCCGGGCGCAGGCGGTCGATCAGGACTCCGGCGGTCATGGCGGCGTTAACCTTGCCCACGCCGGTGACGCCCACCACCACCGGCTGCCCCTCCAGCGTCCCGGCGGTGAAGGGGCGATCCAGGTAGGTCACGCTCTGGGTGTCGGCGAGCTGGGTTTTCAGCCACGCCACTTCTTCGGGGAAGGCGCCGAGGATGAGGGTGGGAGGAGAGGTGGAATGCGCCACCGGCGCCAGGCAGAGGAGCGCCAGCGCCACGGGCAGCAGGGTGCGGTGTGCGGTTTTCATAGGGTATATCGCTTAAGGTACAAAGTACCGGCCGCCGTAGCCGCCGTAGGTCCACGCCTGGATGAGGCCCACCCCGTCACCATGAACGTTGCCTGGGTCCCCGGACTGCCAGGGGCCGTGCAGCGCCCGCACCTGCACTCCAATAGTGCTGCTCAGGATGGAGTCCACGCCGGCGGGTTCAGGGCCGATGACCGAACCCGGCAATGTGATGGCGGTGTCGGATATCAGCGTATCCAGAAGGTAGCTGAAAAGGATATCCTGCCCCTGGGCATCCAAGTAGTAGCAATAGGAATTCACCACCAGGCGGTAGGCATCGGCGCCGGCGGAGGCTTCCCAAGCCGCTTCCAGGTCCGCGCCCAGGGGGAGGGCTGCCGCCGTGTCGGGGCCGGGGAACACCAGAGCGAAGCTGTCCGGCAGGATCAGGTCGGTCCAGGCACAGCAGGAGCGGCCGTCTTCCGCCGGGAAATTCACCTCCAGACGCACCATATCCCCCGGGGTGGCGGGGAGGTATTCCAGCAGCCTGAAGTTGCCGGTGGTCAAATCCAGGGTGACGGGGTAGGCCACGCCGTTGACGTACAGTTCCGGCAGGGTGGGCATGCCGGACAGTTCCAATTGCAGCACCTGGTATCCCACCGGCAGCCCGCCTGGATAGAAGACGTAGCTGTTATTCAGCGAACCATTGACGCTCACCGGGAGGACCCCCGCGGGTCCCTGGGGGCCGCGTTCGCCTTCGCATCCAGTCAGGGCCAGCAGGCCCAGGAACAGGAGTCCGCCGGCAATCGGCCGGCGCAGGGGGGAGAATTTTCGCTTCATTCTTCCGTCACCTCCAGGCGCAGGGTATCCCCGCAAGTCAGGCCGTAGACGAACCCCAGCCCGGCTCCATGGACGTTGCCGGGTTGCCCGGGCTGCGACGGCCCGCTCTGCGCCGTGACCGTCAATTCACCGGAGCTCAGATCGAACCCGGCGGCGGCTTCCGGATCGGGAAAGAGTTGGGCGGCGGAGAAGACGATGGCGGTATCGCTGGCCAGGGTGTCCAGGATGGTCCAATAATACAGGCCGTAGATGATTCCCCATTCCGTGGTGCAGATAACGGCGTAGTTAAGATCCAGGGAGAGGCGGTAGAGGTCGGCGCCCGGCGCCCGGCTCCAGCGCGCCGCAAGGCCGTCCTGCCCCAGGCGCAGGCGCAGGGTGTCCAGGGGATCGGGATCCAGCAGCGCGAACGCCCCGGGCATGACCAGGTCGGCCCAGGCAGTGTCCGGAGCGGCGACTTCCAGGCGCGCCGAGTCTCCCGGGGACAGGGGGACACCGTCCCGGAAGGTATATTCCACGCCGACTTCTTCGGCGTAGGACGGTTCGAGGGGCGTGCCGTTGATCCAAACGCCGGGGCGGATGAGGGGACCGTCCACCTGGAGAACGGCCGTGCCTTCCGCCTGACCGGAACGGCAGGTGATGGCTCCGGTGATGAAGGGGCGGGATTCCGCGGCCGGCCCGGCCGGGCCGCGCTCGCCCTGGCAGGAGGCCAGGAGCGGCAGGGCGGCTAAAAGCAGGATGCGGGGGAATCGGCTCATGGCATATTACCTCATTCGACCGGCTTCAGAAATATTCGGGGCAGACTCGTCCAGGCCTGAAACCGGCCGCAGCCGTCGCCGGTGACGTTGTCCGGGTCGTCCTCCTCCCGGGGGCCGCCGCAGGCGCTGACGACGAAATATCCGCTGGTCCAGACCAGGCTTCCAATGCTGTCCGGGAAGATCTCTGCGGCGGGCAGGACGAGGGTGGTGTCCGTCAGCCATCCGGAATAGAAATAGTCCCAGTTGCCGTACCACCCCGACGAGTCCAGGTAGGTATAGAAAATCTGGCACTGGGCGGTCACGCCTTCAGCGCCGGGAGGCTGGGTCCAGGCGAAGGCCAAGTCTTCTCCCCGGTGGAAAGTGATGGTGTCCTCCGGCGCAGCCATGGTGTAGGTGAAGGGGCCGGGCATGAGCATGTCCACCCGGGCCTGGGCGGGGTTGCCGTCGGATCGGGCGTAATCCACGGTCAGGTGCACGGAATCGCCGGGGGCGACGGGGACGTCGTAGAGTTCGAAAAGAAACTGGCTGGTGATGGAGGGTTCCCAGGCACGCAGGCAGGCCAGCCCGTTAATGTTGGCTTCCGGGATGGAGGGGGTGCCGGCCACGATAAGGTCTGCCATTGGATCGTAGATGGCCGAGATGCGGATCTCGCCGATGATCTGCACCGGCAGGGCGGCCGGACCCGCCGGGCCGCGCTCGCCCTGGCAGGAGGTGAGCAGCAGCAGAACGGCCAACAGCAGAATACGGGTTCGTTTCATGGCGCTTCAATCGGTGAATTCGATGGTGACCGGATCCGTGTCCACCGTGCAGGTGAAGAAGCCGGTCCCGTCCCCGGTGACGTTGCCGGGTTCCCCGGGCAGGAAGGGGCCGTTGATGGGGTAGGCCCGCAGCTCCGCGTAGGTGGGCTGCGGCCCATGCAGCGCCGCCATATCCGCGGGCCAGAGGTCCGCCGCGCTGAAGGTCAGCACCGTATCCGTGGTGATCTCATGGCAGGACCAGTAGTAGTCCTGCGGGATTCCCAGTGTGTCGCTGTAGCGGCAGTGGTGCGAGAAGTAGACGTCGTACCCGTCGGCGCCGGGGACGGACAGCCAGTTCCAGACCAGGTCGCCGCCCCAGGCGATGGGGCTCAGCGGTACAATTGGCTCCGCCGGCGCCGGGATCAAGGACCGGATCCGGGCGACGCCGGGGTCCCCGTTGTTCTTGACGTAGTCAATTTCGATGACCACGGAATCACCCGGCGAGAAGGTCATGACCGGATAGTTGCAGGTGAAGGCGTTCTGGGTGCTGTTGAAAGCCATGGCGTAATCTTCGCCATTGAGGCTCACGCTGGGAATGGTGGGCGATCCCTGCACTTCGAGAGAAAAGAAGGTAAACGGGACGACAGGGCTGGGATGGTACCTCAGGCTGCCCATGACTTCGATAGGGTTGTAGCCCGCGGGGCCGGCGGGGCCGCGCTCGCCTTCACAGCCGGTCAGCACCAGGGCCAGGGCGGCGCCGCAGAGGATCAACAGGGCGATTCCACGCATCATGACTATCTCCTTACGGAAAGTTCCGGTTGAACAGTAGTGGTGCGGGCCGGTTCGAGGGAAACCAGGTCCATCCAGATCGTTTCGCCGATGGTCCGGGCGAAAAAGAACCCCCGGCCGTCGCCGTTCACGTTGCCGGGAGCGCCGGGCTGCCACGGTCCGTAGTGCGCCGACACGGAAAATTCGCCTTCGCGCTGGTCCCAGGCGGAGGCCCAGGCCGGATCTGGGAAGAGGCGCTGGCCGGAGAGGACCACTGTGGTGTCGGCCACCAGGGTATCCAGGACCTGGTGGGTCTGCGCGGCGGGGATGAGGCTCCCCAAGGTGGTGTCCAAGTCAACGTACCGCAAAACCATGCGAACGCGGTAGGCCTGGGCGTGATTCGACCGGGTCCAGCGGGCGGTAAAGTCCGACCCGATGGGCAGGTCGAAGTTCTGTTCCGGTTCCGGATAGACCAGGTGGAAAGTGTCGGGTATCACCACCACGGCGTGGGCGTTTCCCGGTTGGCCGCCGGGCTGGGGGAAGGCCAGGTCCAGGTGCACGGAATCCCCGGGGCTGAAGGACAAATCCGGGGCGAGCACCGCCAACGGGTTGGGCGGATTTACGGGGCTGCTCAACAGGCTGGGGACGCCGTTGAAGGTCACGTCGGGCATGACGCCCAGGTTGGAAATGCTGGCGTAACCATAGCCGGAATTGTCGTAGCTGCCGTAGTAAACGCTCCCCATGACATAGGGAGCCGGATCGGGGGCGGCCGGTCCCGCCGGGCCGCGGTCGCCTTCGCAGGAAGCCAGAAACAGCGCCGCGGCCAGCGGCACGGCGAAACAGGGTAATCGGCGCACGTTCACCTCAGGATTGGTCAGTCTTCCACAGTCGAAAAATATACTGGCCGGGGCGCGATTTCGGCCCGGGGAAAAGCCTGGCAGGGGAAGCGGTGATGAAAGTATTCGTGATCACCAGGCGGGAGGCCCGGGAGCAGCAACGCCGGGAGGCAGCGCGAGCGGCGCCGTCCCGGCGAAGGGGTGCGGTGATCGTTCCCTGAAGGCATGGTCGGTCCAGGTTGGGAAGGGATACCGGATTCTAATTTTGATACTACGGCCTCCCGGTTTTGTTCCGGAATTTCACAAAACAAAAATCACCGCCGAGACGCGAAGAGCGCAGAGAGAAGAAATGCGTCAGAAATTTCCGGCGCTTTTAGGGTCTAAACCGGTGCGGTATCCAAGATCAGGAGGGTTTGGCGGCCAGATCGTCGCTACCCGGTTCGCCGTTGCCGCCGGAGGGCACGCTTTCAATGGACTTGACCTCCGCCTCTTCCGCTTCGCCGATGACGGCGCGGGCTTCGGGGGCGGGGAGTTCCTGCACCGTGCGCAGCTTGCGTTCGATGGCCCGGGATCGCTTGGCCCCCTCTTCGATGGCCTTGCTGGCCTGGGAGAGCTTGTCCTGCGTCTTGTCCAGAATGTCGCCGAACTTGCCGAATTCGGTCTTGACCGCGCCCAGCAGGGTCCAGACTTCGCTGGAGCGCTTTTCAATGGCCAGGGTGCGGAAACCCATCTGCAGGCTATTCAGCAGGGCGGTCAGGGTGGTGGGCCCGGCGATGACCACGCGGAATTCGCGCTGCAACTGTTCGCACAGGCCGGGGCGGCGCAGCACTTCGGCGTAGAGGCCTTCGCTGGGCAGGAACATGATGCCGAAGTCGGTGGTGTGGGGCGGGTCCAGGTATTTGTCGCGGATATCCCGGGCTTCCCCCTTGATGCGCGCCTCCAATTCCCTGGCCGCGGCGGATGCGGCTTCCGAGTCGGCTTTCTCCTGGGCTTCCAGCAGCCGCTGGTAAGATTCCTGCGGGAACTTGGCGTCCATGGGGATCCAGACTTCGCCGTCGCTGGTCTTGTTACCCGGCAAGCGAATGGCGAATTCCACGCGTTCGCTGCTACCCCGGCGGGTGCAGACATTGGCGGCGTACTGTTCCAGGGTCAGGATCTGTTCCAGCAGGTTGCCAAGTTGAATTTCGCCCCAAGTGCCGCGGGTTTTGACGTTGGTCAGGACTTTCTTCAGGTCGCCCACGCCGGAGGCCAGGGCCTGCATTTCGCCCAGCCCCTTGTGCACCAGTTCCAGCCGTTCGCTGACCACGTTGAAGGATTCGCCCAGGCGCTTTTCCAGGGTTTCGTGCAGCTTTTCGTCCACCGTGGCGCGCATTTTCTCCAGCTTGGCGGCGTTGTCGTCCTGCAGCGATTTCAGTCGGCCTTCGACGGTTTCGCGCATCTTGTCCAAGCTCTGCGTATTGGACTCTGTCAGGAACTGCAACTGCCGGGAAAAGGCGTCCAGTTGGCGGTACTGGGCTTCGGCGTTTTTGGTCATGCCGTTCAGCAGGGAATCGTTCATGTTCTTCAGGGTGCGGCCCAGCTCTTCGCGGGAGGCTTGGGCGGCGGCGGAGGCTTCCTGGCGGCCGCGGGCGGCTTCCTCACTGATCAGCCGTTCCAGGCGCTCCTGGTTGCCGGCCTGAGCCTGCAAGCCGGCGTCAATCTTGCGCGCCAGTTCGTGAAGGCTGCGGATCAGGCGAATGGCGGAGAAGCTCTGGATCCAGGTGGCCACGAGCAGCACGGCGAGAATGATGAGGAGTATGTCAGTCATGGGAAGCTCCGGTGAACAGTTGAATGACGAATGAAGAATGGGATTCCCGGCCAGGCGAATCCTAATCATCCCCACGGGGGCGCTTGCGGGTGGTGACCCTGGTATACGTCAGCCAGGCGGCCCCGGTGACGAACGCCAGAATAGCCAGGTACAGCAAGAGCAGCCCCAGCGCCAGCATCCCGCCCGCCAGGCCGGCAATCAGCAAGCCGGCCAGGACCACGAGGCCCAGCAGGAGGAGTAGCTTTTTCCGGAAGTCGTTCATGGGGCGCGGCTATTCGAATTGGCCGATGACATTCGTCAGTCTCCACTCTCGCACCGCCAAACCCACCAGGATGGCGGCGAGCATGCTGGCGAGGGTGCCGATGAGGTAGTATTCGGTGAAGTTGCGATCCTTCAGCTCTTCGAAGCGGGCGATGGATTTGGCCGTCAAAACCAGCCCGATGGCGGTGTGCTGGCCGATCAGGACGAAGGTCAGCACCAGGGCGCGTTCGAGCAGGCCGATGCAGGTTCCGGCCCCCTTTATACCCGGCGGCAACGGCGGGCGGAAGCGCTTCAGCAGCAGGCGCACCAAGACGTGGCCGCCCAGCAGCGCCACCAGGTAAGCTCCAAGAATCAGGATGGTGTCGTTCATTTCATATTATTAGCTTTATAAGGCTAATAACGAATAATTAGCATTTACAGACTAATTTTTTCGTGCAAATCAGTCAGGTACTGCGTTAAAGTGTTCTCAGCGTCCTTGACCAGGTCCCACCTGGCACTGCGCAGTATCCGGGAAAGAGTGGGTTCAGAGATGGAGAATTGCTCCGCAAGTTTTGACTGCTTCCAGTCAGGATGCAGCCTGAAACGGCTGATGACTTCGCGCTGCCGCGAGGTCCATTTCAGCTCGATGCTCTCCCACAGTCGGACCAGCGAGTCGGCCAGTTTATCCGGTAAATCCGGCGTTCGGCCGGAATCCACCCTGATCAAGCCGCGTTCCTCCTTGCAGGCTTCCAACGCCACTCTGCCCCGATAGAAGGCTGACCCGCGCAGGCCGGTGATGCCGGGGCCGGGCTGCTCGATGCCGCCCAGGCCTAGGCCGGCGTAGATTCCCACGGGCAGGGAGGCTTTGAGGAAGGTGTAGGCTGCGAAGGTGCGCGCGGGGCTATCCAGGGCACCCTGGAATTCGTCCCCCACGGTGGTGTGGAAGGGGATGACCAGGGCGTCGGCGAAGCGGCGGTTGGCCTCGTCCAGGGTGGCGCGGAGGGTGGCGAAGACTTCCGGCCAGTTATCCAGGCGGCGCGAGCCGCGGACGTCGCAGATGAGGGCAGAGGGCATAGCTTTGAATGACGAATGACGAAAAATGACAAATGAAGAATGACAAATGACAAATAGGGCTACGCTTGATGTGCCAAAGTGGAAGATCAACTTGAAGTCACAGGCTGTGATTTCAAGTATGACTGTCTAATAGTCAAACGGTCTGCCGAAGTAGCTGAGCAACGACAGGACAATCAAGCCGATGCAGATGATGGATTGAATGCCGGAAACCACGCGCGGCCAACCGCGGGATTCGATCTCGAAGCCGGGCGGCAGCAACAGCATCAACCATTGGTTGGGGCTGAATTCGCGGAAGCCAATACGCAGGGAACGTTGCAAGCTGAATAGAAGAGCAATCCATATCCTTTTTGGTAACCTGCAGATTCGGACCGATGGCATATTAGTCGGAAGTATTTTCTTCTTTAAAACTCTTCTCGTGGTGATAAGATAATTATTTGCATCATTACATCTGATCGCTGTGAAGCAGTATACTAGTCCACCAAAAGCGATGAGGCCCAAAAGGATCAGTAAAGGTCGCAGATGATTCGCTCCATATTCACAGGTGTAGTCAAAGAATATCTTCTCGAACAGATTGGCATCGTGTCGTTGCAGGGCAGCGTTGACTTGTTTGGCAGCATCTTTGAAACCGGCATCATAGAGGGATTTTTTTAATTGAACTAAGGGTGCAGGATTGTTCTTATACGTAACATATCCTAGATTTTTGGCATAGGCAATACTCTGAGGAAGTGGAAGAGAATCAGGTTCGAAGATGGCCCATTTAAGATTAGCTGATCTAAAAAACGCACCTGCTAAATTAGCGCTCGTAAAATTTACATGAGTAAGATTAGCATTGTTGAAGTCAGTTTTTGCTAGCTTCGCCTTGCGTAAATCTGCATTAGCTGTATTAGTCAAGTGCTTTCCGGACAGTTTTGGGTTTGATTAAGAGTGTCTGTCGGGTTTTGCTCCCAGTACTTCTGAAAGGACCCCCAGGGGGTCTGC
>QZKQ01000034.1 GCA_003599535.1 Candidatus Zixiibacteriota bacterium
GGGCGACCGGGTGCGCTTCAGGGCCAGGCCGGCCGTCAGGCAGGCCAGGCCCAGGACCAGCGCCGCTGCCTGGTACAGGCGCAGCGCTCCGGCCCTTACGTCCACCTGGTAATCGGGTAATATTCCGCGGAGCACCGCGGAATTGACCGCCAGCAGCGACATGAGAATTAGCAGTCCCAGGAATACCAGCAGCATGCCGACCGGCGGCTGGGGGGATTGTTTCTGACCCACCCGCACCACCTCGTAGTTTATTCCGCCTGATTAATTTTACGCTGTCATAAGGCGCCTGTTCTCATTTCACCGTCATCAGCATGCACCAGGCTATCGCGTTAAGGCGGGCGGCGACGCTCTCGGCCCGCGAATTCATGGCCACCGGCACCTTCAGTCCCGCCAGCATTCCGGCCGTTTCGGCCTGGCCGAACAGGACCAGGGACTTGTACAGCGCGTGGCCGGCTTCGATTTTATTGACCAGCAGGAGGTCGGCCCGGCCGGCCACCTCGCCGGATACTTTCTTGTCCCGGGCCACGTCGGGGTAAAGGGCCACGTCCAGGGAGAGCGGGCCGTCCACCACGGCGCCGGGGATCTGCCCCCGGTCGGACATCTTGGCCAGGGCGGCCGCGCCCACCGCCACGGTCATGGAGGGATACACCAGTTCCACACCGGACAGCAGCGCCACCTTCGGCTTTTCCAAACCCAGAGCCCGGCCCGCGGCCACCGCGTTGGCAATGATTTCGGGCATGGCCTCGAGATCCGGGTCCACGTTGACGAAAGCGTCGCTCAGCAGCACGAAACGCCCCAGGGCGGCGGGGAAGAACAGCCCCACGTGCGACACCCGCCCCTTCCCCTTCAGGCCAGATTCGTCGCGCTGCAGCGCCTGGAGGAAATCGCCGGCCCGGAGGCGGCCGCGCAGGATCATGTCGGCCCGGCCCTCGGAGGCCAGGCGGGCTGCCTTCAGGACGGCCTCTGCGGGGGTATCCGCTGGGATGACGTCCCAGGACGCGGCCTCCACCCCGGCCTGAGCGGCCGCGGCCCGGATGCTCTCGGGATCGCCCACCAGCACGGGCACGGCCAGGTTGGCGTCCACGGCCTGCTTCAAGGCGGACAGTCCGGTGGGGTCATCGGCCGGAGCCAGCGCCACGCGGGCGGGACCGCGGTTGGCCGCCAGCGTTTCAGCGCGGCGCCGCAGCTCGTCGAAATTGCGGATCGTCTCCATCAGTTCCCCTCCCCGGCCAGGTGACGGGACAGCACCACGGCGATGGCCACGGAGGCCAGCTTGTTGCGCGGCGGATCGGTGCGGCTGACCAGGGACACCGGCACGGCCGCGCCCACGATCACGCCGCAGAATACCGCGCCGCCAAACAGGATCAGCGACTTGCCCACCAGGTTGCCCTCTTCGAAGGCGCTGACCACCAGCACGTCGGCCTGGCCGGCCACGGGGCTACGCACCCCCCAGCGCTGGGCGATTTCGGGGGAAACGGCGGCGTCGAAGGTCAGGGGGCCGTCCACCACGGCGGAGCCGAAGCACCCGCGATCTCCCATCTTGGCGATGATGGCGTTGTCCAGGGTGCGGGGCATGTCCAGGTTGGGCTCGTCGGAAGCGGCGATCAGGGCGATGCGCGAGGCCTCGATGCCCAGGGCGCGGGACACCGTGACGGCATTTTCCACGATGCGGATTTTCTGGCGCAGGTCCGGCTGCACCACCATGCCGCCGTCAGTGACGTTCAGCAGCCGGGGATAGCCGGGCACCGACATCACGGCGCAGTGGGAAATGACGTCGCTGCGGCGCAGGCCCTTGTCCTTGGCCAGCACGGCCTTCAGCAGGGCGGAAGTGGGGAGAAAGCCCTTCATGATGACGTCGGCTTCGCGGGCGGCGGCCAGGTCGGCGGCGCGGGCCGCGGCGGCGTGAGGGTTGGAAACCGCCTCGACGGCGAAGCCGGCCAGATCGAGCTCCAGGGAGTCGGCCAGTTTCTGCATCTTTTCCCGGTCGCCGATCAGCACCGCGTCGCAGATCCCCTGGGCGCGGGCGTCGGTGACGGCCTGCAGCACGGCCGCGTCATCGGCGGCGGCCACGGCTACGCGGCGCATCCGCTCCCGGCTGATCTCCCGGGCCTGGGCTACCACGTCCTGCCACGTGCGCAGGGGTTGATTGGAAGTGGGGGTCATATCCAGTTGGCTGTTGGCTGCTGGCTGTTGGCTGCTGGCAATTGGTTGCTGGTAGCTGGTTTCACCCCGGAGGGGTGAACTGTTAGTAGCCGTAGGTTCGGCCAGCCGCCATTCCTTTTCATCCGTGTTTATCTGTGTTTATCTGTGGCTAATAAGCTTTCGCCTCTTCCTGTCCCAGCAGCACTCGGAAGGCGCCCTGGGCCAGGGCTTCCAGCTCTTTTTCCCCGGGGATGACGAAGATCCGGCCCAGGAAGGCGACGTAGGCCTTCAGGGTTTCGACCAGATAGTCGGAATTGGCCATGCCTCCGGTCAGGATGACGCCGTCGAGGCGTCCCTGCAGGACCGCCGCGGCCGCGCCGATTTCCTTGGCGATCTGGTACAGCATGGCGTCGTAGTAGAGCCGGGCCTCGGAGTCGCCTCCGGCGATGCGGCGCTCCACTTCCACGCAGTCGGAGGTGCCGAGGTAGGCTTTCAGGCCCGCTTCGGTGGACAGGCGGCGCAGCAACTGCTCTTCGGTATGCTTGCCCGAATAGGACAGCTTCACCAGGGCCCCGATGGGCAGGGCGCCGGCTCGTTCAGGGGAGAACGGCCCCATGCCCAGGAGCCCGTCGTTGACGTCGGCGATGCGTCCGCCGTCGAGGGCGGCGATGGAGAGACCGCCACCCATGTGCGCCACCACGAACCGGGTCTGATCCAGCGGCTTGCCGATCTGCGCCGCGGCCAGGCGCGCCGTGGCTTTGAGGTTCAGGGCGTGGGAACGGCACTTGCGGGGGATTTCCGGCAAACCGGAGACGCGGGCCAGCGGGGTGAACTCGTCCACCGTGACGGGGTCTACCACGAAGCAGGGGATATCCAGCCGCCCCGCCAGGTAATGGGCGATGATGGCGCCCAGGTTGGAGGCGTGGTTGGACCACCGGGCTGCGCGCAGCTCTTCCAGCATCCGGTCGGTGATGAAGTAGGTGCCGCCTTCCAGCGGGCGCAAGGGGCCTCCGCGGCCCACCACGGCGGACAGCTTCCGGCCGTCCAGCCATTCCGCCACGGCCTCCTGGATGGCGCCCAGGCGCAGGTCGAACTGGTCGGCCACCCGGGGGTACTTGGCCAGCTCTTCGGCCGGGTGGGTGACGGTTTTCTGCAGCAGCGGCCCCTCGGGGCTCCACACCCCCACCTTGGTGGAGGTTGATCCGGGGTTGATGACGAGGACGGCGAAATTCATGGTGCGGGGCGGTAAGGTTTAGGGGTAACCGAAAGACCGCCGGGTACGGCAGTGCGGAATGTGACCCGGAGTCCACCAAAATTGAAATTTACCAAAAATTGGATAAAATTGCAAATTGTTTTTGAGAGATTCGGGATGCGGCCGCAGGGGGTACGACCCGGCTCCCCGGTCGTTCTGCCAAGCCGCACAGTATAACCCGTCGAAAGCCGCGCCCCCCGGGGGCCGCCCTCCCATTCTTTGGCCCTCACCTCCGGCTGGGGCCTGCGTTTCCGATCGCCGCGACAATTAATAAATCGTGCCTCCAGGGCAGAAAAAGCTTGACTTCCGGGTCAATTTCCGCTACATTAATGGATCCCCTTACCCCAATCTGGAGGTTGCCATGCTCTGCCGTCTCGCTCTCCTGCTTACAACCGCTGGTTTCGTGGTTTCCACTGCCCTGGGCTTCCCGGCGGATGGCCCGGGGAAAGCCGGTGCGCCGCCTTACTCGGTGGACCGCCTCACCCCGCCGCCGGCCGGCCCCGTCACCCTGGACGCGGAGTACGATTCCTGCGAAGGGGTCCTGGTGCGGTATCCCTTCGGTTTCGGGGCCAACATTTTCGCTGACATGGTGGACGCCATGCAGGATGTGGCGGTGGTCTATATCGTCACTTCCAGCCAGACGAACAAGGCCAACTGCCTGAACTACCTGGCCGCGCACGGCGTGCCGGACGAGAATCTGGAATTCATCATCGCCCCCACCAACTCGGTCTGGATCCGGGATTACGGCCCCTGGTTCGTGCGCCAGGCGGATTCCACCCTGGGGATCATTGACATGCCCTACGCCTGGGCCCCCTTCTGGACCAACGATGACCATTTCCCGGAATTCCTGGAACCCTTCTGGGGCATGGATTATTACGGTCCCAATATCTGGCATGACGGTGGCAACATGATGACCGACGGCCACGGCACCATGATGATGTCCACCTACGTCAACGACGAGAATCCCGGCCTGACCCATGCCCAGATCTGCCAGATCTACCAGGACTACTTTGACCAGGATACCTGCTATATCTTTCAAAAGATTTCCATTGACCTGACCGGCCACATTGATCTCTGGGCCAAGATCATGAACGACACCACCATCCTGGTGGCGCAGATGCAGCCCGGCGATCCGAACTACCAACTGATCGAAAATCACGCGGCGCGGATGGCGACGATTCCCACCGTGTACGGGACGCCCTTCCGCATCGTGCGCTGCCCCATGCCGCCGGTCGCCGGTTATTACAAGAGCTACCTGAACAGTACGCTGCTGAATCACCGGGCCATCGTGCCCATCTACAATCTCACCATGGATGCCGCGGCCCTGGATTCCTACCGCGTAGCCCTGGGCCCGGAATGGGACGTGGTCGGCGTGGATTGCAACGGCATCGCCTTCGCCGGCGGAGCCATCCACTGCACCACCATCGGCATGCCCCACCATGAATGGGATTACCTGGTCAACGCCAACCTCAGCCTGAATCCGGTCTCCCCGCCCATCGTCCTCCCTCCGGGAGGCGGTTCCTTCAATTACACGGTGCAGGTGCAGAACCAGGAAGCCGACACCATCGGTTTCGATTTCTGGACCGAAGTGCGTTTGCCCAACGGCAGCCTGTACACGCCGCTGTTCAAACGCGAAGGTTTGTCCCTGGAGCCTTCCGGTTCGATCACCCGCACCCTGGAGCAAACCGTCCCCACCGGCGCTCCGGCCGGAAGCTACGCCTACCGCGCCTGCCTGGGCTCATGGCTCCCCCGCGTCATCAGCCAGGTAGATTCATTCCAATTCACGAAACTGGGGACTGGGGATTGGGGGCTGGAGGCTGGGGATGGCTGGTCCTGTACCGGTGATTTCTCTCCGGGGGAAGTACAGACTGGAGCGGAGGCGGTTCATCCTTCATCCTTCACCCTTCATCCCTGCTTCCCCAACCCCTTCAATCCGACCACCGCTTTGAGCTTCGAGCTGCGAGCTGCGAGCCGCGTGAGCCTGAAAGTCTATGACACTGCCGGCCGCGAGGTGAGAACATTAGTGAATGGGTGGAGGGAAGCGGGGAATCACGAGGTGACGTTCGACGGATCGGGGTTACCTTCGGGGGTGTACCTGGTGAGACTGGAGTCGGGGGCAGTGTCGCAGGTGCAGAAGCTGGTGTTACTCAAATAGTCGTTAGTCGTAGGTCGTTAGTCATTAGCTGTAGGGGCACGGCGCGTCGTGCCCCTTTTTGGTTTTGGATGGGCATGCTTTGTCGCGCCCGCCCCGCCCTCAAGGATGGGGCTACGGCTAAAATATATACCCATGCTCGATAATAATTTCCGATGTTTTAGATTCCCGCTTCCGCGGGAATGACATTCTCCCATTACACAAAGGTGTCATCCCCGCGAAAGCGGGGATCCACTTAGGAGAATACTTATAAGAACCAGTATAAAAGCCCTGGAAACGGGGCTCTTCTGTTTGGAGTTGGGGCGGTCTTCCGCCCCGATACGGGCACGATTCATCGGGACGGATGCCCCTGCAAATAAGATTCCCGCTGGTGCGGGAACGGCATGGAGTGCGGGCGACGGGCAAGGGCGGCCTGCTCCCGGCGCCGACAACGTCGGCTGACGAAGCGCGCGGGAGAGGGATCTCTAAGTCATCTGGAGCCATCCTCCGCGCGCTTCGTCTCCCCGCGCAGGGCGCGGGGGCTGGGAGCAGGCCGCCCGCTGTGTACACCGGGCTTCTACTCGGATCATTTTCCAGGAAGAGCCGCCCCACGATTCACGGGCCGCAATCAGAAGAAATTCTGGGTGGCCAGGTAGTAGGTCCCGTCGAAGGCGGCTCCCACCCCCAGGCGGTCATGGTCCTTCCCCAGGAGGTTCCGGCGGTGTTCCGGGCTCTCCATCCAGGCCTCGACCAGGGCCCGGGCCACGCTGCGGGCGTTCGGGGCGACGTACCCCCGGCCGCGCACGTTGCCGGTGGGCATCTGGCCCAAGTTCTCCGCGACGCCGATGGAGAACCGGCCCTCTCCCAGAGGCTTGGTCACGTCGTAGCCGTGGCGGCGGGCGCGTCCGGTGGGGCCTTCCCCCTGCAGGTTCTGGTGCGACAAATAGCCGTTTTCGGCCATGTCCCGGCTGTGCTCCCGGGCGATGGCGGCCAGCGTGCTGTCCCAGGCCAGGGGAGGCAGGTCCTGGCGCGCGCGCTCCTGGTTGGTGAATTCCAGGACGGCCCGCTCCAGGGTGCGCAGGTCAATGGCAGGGGAAGCCTGAACCACGTCAGGCGGAAGCCCGGCGGCAAATAGCAGCCGAAAGCTCAGCAGGAGGGTTAACAGCATCATCGTGTCCGGTGTAGTGTATATATGATTGAACCCCTGCGGATTACGGTTTTCCTCCCGCGGGGAAACGAAAGGGGCGCGATGCCTCGCGCCCCTCACGTGTATCCTCTTGCTGTTTACTTCCCCTTGAACTGCGCGGGGCGCTTCTCCAGGAAGGCCTGGGTGCCCTCCTTCATGTCTTCCGTGGCGCAGACCAGGCCGAAGAGGTGGGCTTCCAGGCGCAGGGCGTCGCCCAGGCCCATCTCCACACCGCGGTTGCAGGCATGGAGCACGTAGGCCACGGCCTGCGGTCCCTTGGATATCACCTTCTTCAGGAATTCCTTCGACTTGGGAATCAGCTCGGCGGCAGGGTACACCTTGTTGACCAGGCCCAGGCGGTAGGCTTCCGGGGCGTCAACCATGTCGCCGGTCAGGCACAGTTCCAGGGCCCGGCCCAAGCCGACCAGGCGGGCCAGGCGCTGGGTGCCGCCGTACCCCGGAATCACTCCCAGGTTGACTTCCGGCTGCCCGAAGCGGGCGTTTTCCGCGGCGAAGCGGACGTGGCAGGCCATGGCCAGTTCGCAGCCGCCGCCCAGGGCGAAGCCGTTGACCGCGGCCACCACCGGCTTGCCCAGGTGCTGGATGTGGTTGGTCATCTCCTGGCCGTTCAGGGCGAAGCGGGCGCCGCCCAGACCGTCCAGGTTGTGGATTTCGCCGATATCCGCGCCGGCCACGAAGGCCTTTTCCCCGGCGCCGGTGAGAATCACGCCGCGGACATGGGGGTCATCTTTCACTCGCTGGAACACCGCCAGAAGCTCGCCCACCGTGGCCACGGTCAGGGCGTTCAACGCCTTGGGCCGGTTCACGGTGACGATGGCGATACCCTCCTCCAGCTCGAACAACAGGTTCTCGTAGTTCATGAGCGCTCCCCTATTTGACGATGGTCAAGGCAATATATGAGGCGATGGCGATAAGGACGAGGACCAGAATCACGGACAGGATATCCTTCAGCGGCGGGGCGGAGCGGGCGGCGTCACGCTTGCGGCGGCGGCGCTTCTTCGCCTCGTACTCGGCCCGGGAGATCATCTTCACCCGGCCCTGGCGGTCCACCACCTTGACCAGATCCGGGGAAGGATCGGAGCCGGCGGTGGATTCGCGGTTGTCGTCGTGGGAGGTATCCATAGTCATCCTGACAGGGTGGTGAGGAACAGATGCGCCCGGCCCGGAACCGCGAGAGGCGGCGGGCGAGGCAAACCGGGAGGAGAATGGAGGGCGCGCGCCCTCCATTCTCCTTACTCAGGGGTGGTACGATCCGGCGGCGGGGAGGCCGCCTCCTTCCCGGCGGAGCGGCTTACAGGGCGGTGTAGTAACGCGGTTCCGCGGGCTGGGCTTCATTCACGCTGAAGCCGCGGTTGATCAGGAAGGAACCGTTCTCTTCGTCCACGCACAGCTCAAAGCCGGGGATGTCTTCCGCGCCGTACACTTCGGCGGCGATGCGCACCAGCTCATACAGCAGTTCGCGGTCTTCGTGCTTCTCCGGGGGGACCCAGACGCCCAGGCGCCAATAATCCTGGGTGTCGCTGAGCAACCAGGGCCAGATGACCGCGGTCTGGTCTTCGCTGCCGGACCCGATGAACACCCGGCGGGCGGGCAGGCGGCGGATGGCGCCTTTCATTTCCGGGATCAGGTCGAACTCTTCCCACAGGGAAGCCCACAAATAGCTGGGGGGCATGGACTGGTCCAGGCAGAACAGTTCCTGGAGCGGCAGTTCGGTGCGGGGCAGATCTTCCACCCGGTGGGGGATTTCTGGTGGCGTCAGGTCGGCGCGGGCGATGCGGTAGCGCCGGGTCAGGGCCAGCAGTTCCCAGCGGCGGTCGTCCAGGTTGGCGGTGACGGCGTGGGAGCTGAAGGGCGAGATGGCCAGAGTCGAATACCCGCGGTTGCGGATGTCCTTCTTGGCCTGGGCGTAGAGCTTGGCCGCCGGGTCTTCGGAAAAGTGGGTGTCAACCTCGAAGACCACGAGGGAACCGGTCTTACCCAGGGGCGAAGGCTCGTCGGCGCACCAGATTTCGGCGAACGCCACGATCCGCTTCATGACCCCCTCGGTCTCCTCGGCGGCCAGAGAGAATCCTCCGCTCTTGGTCAGCCAGTTCAGGTGGTTCTTATAAAGAACAGGGTCGCTCCAGACGCCGCCGTTCAGGTAACGCTGGTACAGGGAGAGCTTCTCCCAGGGCAGCATGGTGCCTTTCTTGATCGGATCGGTGTACCATTCGTCGTACCCGGTGTGGCGCTGCCACAGACGGCGGTTGGCGAGGGAAACGATGGCGTTGATGTCGGAAGGGCGTACAGGTCTGATGGTGATCACTTTTACCTCTATGGATATTGGATTTTAATGGCTTTATGGTTCAACAGGTTCCCTTGCGGATCTGATGGATAATAAAATCCCCCACCTGCCGGGTGCTCAGGCGGCCGCCCAGGTCATGAGTCACGTTGGCGGTCTGCAGGGCGTACTTGACCGCGCCGTTGACCCAGCCGGCTTCCTGGTGAAAGCCCAGGTGCTCGAGCACCAGGGCGACGCTGCTGATGGCGCCCAGCGGATTGACGATATTCTGGCCGGCCTTGTGGTTCAGGGGGCCGTGGGCCGGAGTGAACAGGGAGACTCGGCCGGGATTCAGGTAGCCGGCGGCGGCCAGGCCCAAACCGCCCTGCAGTTGGGCGCCCAAATCGGCAAGCACGTCGCCGTACTGGCTGCTGGTGACGATGACGTGGAAGCGCTCGGGGGAACGCAGCAGGTGCGTGGCCGTCTGGCTGACCGACATCACCTCGGTTTCCAACTCGGGGTATTCGCGGGCCACCTCGGCAAACACGCGCTCCCAGAGGTCGTCCGCCGGCGCCAGTTCGTGCCCGTTGCAGCTTAGCGTGAGGCACTTCAGGCCGCGCTTGCGGGCGTACTCGAAAGCGTAGCCCAGGAGCCGCTCCAGGCTGCCGCGGGAGATGAAGTGCTGACGGAAAACCACCTCCTCGGGCTGTCCCTTGCGGTAGGCGCCGCCGAAGACCGAGTGCGGGTCCGGGCCATACTCGCTGAACAGGGTGAAATTCACGTCCGCGGGCTTCTTGTCCTTCAGCGGGCAGTATCGGGCGTCGTGCAGCTTGACCAGGTGGTAGCAGAGGAACAGGTCCAGCCCGGCGCACAGCTTCACATAGAAATCCCGCACGTGCCTCATCTGCGGCACCCGGGGATCACCCAGGGCGCCCAGGAGGAGAGCGTCGAAATTGCGCCGGAAGTCTTCCACCTGCTCGTCGGGCAGGATGGCGCCCTTCGCCAGGTACATCTTCGCGTCGTACTCGAACTGTGTCACCTGGATTTCCAGGCCCGACCGGTCGGTCACCGCCTGCAGGACTTTGACCGCTTCCCGGATGACTTCCGGGCCGATCCCGTCACCGGGAATCACGGCGATTCTGCGCATGGAGGCCTCCTTTTTCCCGGAATCAAGGGTGTGGCATGACGTTAAAGGATCTCTTGCAGCGCCGCGAACAGTTTCTGATGGTGCTCCGGCAATCCCACGCTGATGCGGGCGCAGGTGGGCAACTGGTAGGGCCCCATGGGCCGCACGATCACCCCGCGCTGCAGGAGCGCGGTGAACACCGGTTCGAGGGGCCGGTGGAAATCGGCCAGCACGAAATTACCCACCGAAGGCACCACTTCCAGGCCGTACTGGGGCAGCCGGGTAGCCAGCTCGTCCAAGCCCCGGCGGTTGAGATCCAGGGTGGCGCGGAGGAAGTCCAGGTCGTCCAGGGCGGCGGTGGCCGCAATCTGGGCCAGGCAGTTGCAGTTGAACACTTCGCGGACCTTGTGCAGGTCAGCGGCGATGCCGGGGCGGGTCAGGGCGTAGCCGCAGCGCACGCCCGCCAGCCCGTAGGCCTTGGAAAAGGTGCGCAGCACGATGACCGGCAGCCCCGCCCGGACATATTCCAGCCCGTCGGGGTAGTCGGGTAGATTGACGAATTCGTGGTAGGCCTCATCCAGCACCAGGATGACCTGAGGCGGCAGCCCGTCAATCAGGCGCTCGATCTCCGCGCGGCTCAGGTATGTGCCGGTGGGATTGTTGGGATTGGCGATGAAGACCAGCCGGGTGCGGGCGTTCACCGCCTTCAGGATCGCCTTCACGTCGTAGCGGTACCCGGGCATGGGGACCATGACCGGCTGCACGCCCATGATCTGGCAGCCGATCCGGTACTTGAAGAAGGCCTGCGGGCCGGTGATGGCCTCGCGGCCCGGTTCCAGGTACGCCTCGCAGATCAGCTCCACGATTTCCGTGGACCCGTTGCCCAGAACGATGCCGTCGGCGGGGAAGTCGTACACGCCGGCCAGCTTGCAGCGCAACGAGTAACACCCGCCGTCGGGGTACAGGTGGATGGCGGGCAGCATCGCGCGCATCGCTTCCAGCGCCCGGGGCGAAGGGCCCAGCGGGTTTTCGTTGGAAGCCAGCTTGACGATGTCGCCCACGCCGAATTCCCGGGCCACCTCCGAGATGGGCTTGCCGGGTATATAGGGATGGATCTCCGTCAGGATGGGACGGGCCAACCCCGATTCAACAGCGTGCATGCGGGTCACTCCAGCCGTCGTCGTGGTTGAACCGGTCGCCCGGGTTCAAGTGGGTGCGGTAAACCTAAGAATTTACAAACAAATCGCGAAGATTGCAAATTGTTTTTGGAGTTTTGCGGTTTTGGCCCTCGGCTCTCGGCTATATTCGTGTCATCCCGGTCGCTCCCGGGAATGAATCCGTCAGGGGACGGACGGAACCGTTCCCGGGCTATCCGTCAACTGACGGACTACCCGCTGAAGCGGGTGCTCCAGCGTTGCCGCCAGGATTGCCACGCAGGGATCCCTTGGGAGAGCGGGTCCACGGGCGCCTTCCCCCATCATCTGCTCCGCCGCTTGATCCGCCCTGCCGCAGGCACTTTCAACGACTCACCTGCCCTTATCAGAGCCCCCTACTCTCCCTGCTTCAACGGTTTCAAATGCAAATCCGCCCACTGGTCCGCGGGGGTGGGGGCGGGGGATCCGTCCATCAGGGAAATGGCCGCAGTGGTCTTGGGGAAGGCGATGACGTCGCGGATGGATTCGGCGCCCACCATCAACATGGCCATGCGATCCAGGCCGAAAGCGATGCCGCCGTGCGGGGGGGCGCCCATTTCCAGCGCCTCCAGGAGAAAGCCGAATTTCGCCTGGGCCTCTTCCGGGCTGAAGCCCAGCAGTTCGAATACCCTGCGCTGCACCTCCCGCTGGTGGATGCGGATGGAGCCTCCGGCGATCTCGTTGCCGTTCAGCACCAGGTCGTAGGCCCGGGCGCGGATCTTTTCCGGCTGATCGGGGAACCGCTCCAGGTCGGCCAGCACCGGCGAAGTGAAGGGGTGGTGCGCCGCCTCGTACCGGCCCTGGTCGGGATTATATTCGAGCATGGGGAAATCCACGATCCAGCAGTGGCGAAAGGCCCCCTTTTCGACCAGCCCCAATTCCCGGCCGGCCCACAGGCGTAACTGTCCCAAACCCGCCGCCACCGTGGACTTGTCGGCATCGGCGGCGAGGGCGCCGATATCGCCGTGCTGCAGGCCCAGGGCGTCGGCGGTTTCCTGCATCTGGTCGGGTGTCAGGTACTTGGCCGAAGGCGAGGTGATCCCTTCCGGGCCGGCCATGACGTACACCAGGCCGGACAGCCCCCAGCCGCGGGCCTTCTCTACCAGGTCGTCGCGCTGCTTGCGGGACCAGGAGGCGACGCCGGGCAGCCTCAAACCCCGGATCACGCCGCCGGCGGCCAGCACCTCGGAAAAGACCCGGAACTCGCTGCCGGCAAAGACGGTGGTGAGGTCCACGATCTGCAGGGGGATGCGCAGGTCGGGCTTGTCGCTGCCGTAGAGGGCCAGGGCCTGCTCGTAGGGAATCCGCTCGAACGGGGTGGGGATTTCCAGCCCCAGCAGTTCGTGGAACAGGCGCGCCATCAAGCCTTCCATGATCTCCTGCACCTCGGCCTCGTCGGTGAAGGAGAGTTCCACGTCAATCTGGGTGAACTCCGGCTGGCGGTCGGCGCGCAGGTCCTCGTCGCGGAAGCACTTGACGATCTGGAAGTAGCGGTCGAAGCCGGCCACCATCAGCAACTGCTTGTAAATCTGGGGCGACTGGGGCAGGGCGTAGGCCCGCCCGGCGTGGAGCCGCGACGGCACCAGGAAGTCGCGGGCCCCTTCCGGCGTGGGTTTGACCAGGAAGGGGGTCTCGATCTCGATGAAGCCGTGTTCGTCAAAGTGGCGGCGGACCGCCTGGTAGAGCCGGTGGCGCAGGCGAAAGTTGCGCTGCATCCGTTCGGACCGCAGGTGGAGGACGCGGTGCTTCAGGCGCAGGTCTTCCTGTACCTTGTCGGCCTCTTCCGGCAGGAAGGGGGGCGTCTTGGCCGGGGAGAGCACCACGACGCTGGTGGCCGATATCTCGACTTCGCCGGTGGCCATGCGGGGATTTTCGCTACCGGCGGGGCGGCGGCGGACGACGCCGCGGACTTCCAGCACGTCCTCATGGCGCAGCCCGGCGACAATCTCGCGCAGGTCCGGGGTGTGGGGGTCGGGGGTGACCTGAACCAGGCCGGTATGGTCGCGCAGGTCGAAGAAGGCCAGGCCGCCCAGGTCGCGCACGCGCTGAACCCAGCCGGCCAGGGACACCAGTTCCCCGTCATGGGAAGCGTTGAGGGCGCCGCAATAGGTGCGATGTTTCATAATGAGGCTTTAACTTATGGGTGGCGGCGGCGACAGGCCTGGCCCGAATGCGGGTCGGGGCCCGAGGCGGCCGAAGGACGATGACTACCGATCACAGTAATATACGGAATTCGCCGCGCCGGTTCAAGTCTTTTTTCCCGGCGCCGGCATGAAGCCCGCAGGTCTTTGGGTATTCCAACCGCCGCAAGGGATAAAAGATTCGCCGGCGGTGCGGTTTCTTCTTGCAGGGTACTTGGTTGGGATACAAATGTTCAGTCCAGGAGTATAATAACCGGCAACCCAAAAGAGGGAGAAATCCCCGGTATCCACCTGCCGAGGGGGACAGCGGGAGCAGCGTAGGAACCGGTGGAATAAGGCCCTGGAAATCCTGCCCCGATTCCCTGGTCAGAGGATTTCCGCGGGATATCTTGTGCGCAAGACCGGCCATAACTGACGTGAATACAAGCACTAATCTTTCGCCGGAAGGGCCGGCCGGCCAATACGCCCGCGCCCCTTTGCGTAAATTATGGAGGGGTGTTTCCCGAGATTTGCCAAACCCCAAAGGAACGGATTATCTGTACCAAAAAGGAAGATCCTTAAGCATGCGTGACAATATAAACAGCGCCCCCGCCGCGCGCGACAGCGGCCGGGTGATGATCCACGGCCGGGAGTACAAGACCGTGGCCCTGCGCATTAACGAATTCCGGCAGAAATACCCCGATTACCAGATCGAAACCGAGATCGTGCGGCTGGAAAACGAATTTGTGGTCATGCGGGCCCTGATCCGCGATCTCGGCAACCGCATCGTGGCCACCGGCCACGCCGAAGAATGGCGGGCCTCGTCCAACATCAACGAGACCAGCATGGTGGAGAACGCCGAAACCTCGGCCGTGGGCCGGGCCCTGGCGTTCCTGGGCTTCGCCGGCAGCGAAATCGCCAGCGCCGACGAAATTGAAATCGCCCTGCGGAAGCGCCGGACCATGGGCGAAGGGGCCTCCCCCCGCGAAGGCGGCCGCGACGGCGGCGGGAGCGGCGGCACGCGGGAAACCCGCACCGTCTATTCCACCTACGTGGATTACTTCGAGAGCAACGGCCATTCCAAGGAAGAGTTGGACCTGCTGCTGGCCCTCTACCGGCCGGATAAATCCCCCGAAGAGGCCCTCCGCGGCAAGAACATGAAGGAGGCCCTGGGCCGCTACGTGGTGGAAAATCCCCGCAGCCTGCAGGACATTTTCACCGAGCGGGTGTCCCGCCTGGACGAGGGAGACCGCCAGAAGATCATGGATTCCCTGGAAAAGCGCGGCGTCATCGTCCAGGGGAATAATTCCAATTTCCGCGACCGGCTGAACGACGTCATCCAGGTGTGGGTGGAGAGTCAGTAATGCCCGACAAGAACGAAGTCTTCGTCGAAGGCCTGCTGCGCCAGGTGGATCACAAGGAGCTGAAGACCGGCATGACCATGGCCACCGCGGTGCTGATCCACGAAGCGTGGTGGAGCCGCAACAAGATCCGCATTCCGGTGAAGGCCTTCGGGGTCCAGGCCGACCGCCTGAAGGAGATCCCCGAAGGCAGTCCGGTGATGATCAGCGGCAACGTCGGCGGGACCACCTACCGGGAGCGCGATTACCCCGAGGTGATCGTGCGCACGGTGTGGGTGGGCCCCCGCTCCGAGGAGGGCCGCCCGCGCGTCGCGGTGACGGGACGGGACGAGGATGAGGACGAGGAACTGCCCTTCTAAACGGCCGCCGATTTTCGCCCTCTTCGGCCGTATACCGGCAGACAGGACCCTTGCCTCAACAGTTATTCGAACTCTTCCGGATTACTCTGTGCCGCGCCTTGGAGGACTGCCCCTCGGAGACGCATTTCCGGGTGATCCGGTCAAATTCCCAGCCATCACGGAATGGTGAGCCAAACCATGGGCCTTGATACAGAGAACCAGGCGGTCATCCAGGAGGACCTGATCAATCGCCTGGTGGACGAACTGTGCGCCCCGGAATCCTACGAACGGGTGGCGCATCGCAGTTACCATCACGTCCCCATGCCCTCCCTGGAGGCGCTGGAGGAGTTGATGGAAACGTTGCGCGCTCTCCTTTTTCCGGGGTTTTTCGGCCTGCTGGACGACTTCCGGCCGGAAACCCTCCGCTACCATGTGGGCGCCGCCCTGGACCAGGCCTCCGGCATGCTGGCCGAGCAGTTGACGCGGGGCTTCTGTTTCGACTGCGGAGACGGATCCCGGGACGGTTGCAGCCAGTGCGAAGAGCGGGCGCGGGAAGTTACCCGCACGTTCCTGTCGCGGCTTCCCCACATCCGTTACCTGCTATCCACCGACGTGCAGGCCGCCTACGACGGCGACCCCGCGGCCAAGAGCCCTGCGGAAACCATCTTCAGCTACCCCAGCGTGCGCTTCCTGACCAACTTCCGGGTGGCCCATGAGCTGTATCTGCTGGACGTCCCCTTCATTCCCCGCATCCTGACCGAAATGGCCCATTCCCAGACCGGGATTGACGTTCACCCCGGGGCACAAATCGGGGAACGCTTCTTTATGGATCACGGCACCGGCATTGTGGTGGGCGAGACCGCCGTGGTGGGCCACAACGTGAGGCTGTACCAGGGCGTCACGCTGGGAGCGCTGAGCTTCCCTCTGGATGAGCAGGGCAGACCCCTCAAGGGGATTCCCCGCCATCCCATCGTAGAGGATGACGTCATTATCTACGCCGGAGCCACCATCCTGGGGCGCGTCACCATCGGGCGGGGGTCCATCATCGGCGGCAATGTCTGGCTGACCCAAAGCGTGCCCCCGTGCAGTCGCATCGCCCAGGGCCGGCCCCGGGACCCCTATTTCCTGGAAGGATCGGGGATTTAAAGAATGGAAGGAGCTCGCAGTTGGACTTGAAACGCACCCACCGGCCCAAGATCGCCGCGGATATCACGGAGACCGTCGGCAACACCCCCCTGGTCGCCCTGAACAAGATCGGCCGCGACCTGCCCGGGCGGATCATCGCCAAGCTGGAATTTTTTAATCCGGTCTCCAGCGTGAAGGACCGCATCGGCCTGGCCATGATCGAGGCCGCCGAACGCGACGGCTGTCTTCAGCCGGGCATGACCATCGTGGAACCGACCAGCGGCAACACCGGCATTGCCCTGGCCTTCGTGGCCGCGGTCAAGGGTTACCGGCTGATCCTGACCATGCCGGACACCATGAGCCTGGAACGGCGCAAGCTGCTGAAGTTCTTCGGCGCGGAACTGGTGCTGACGCCCGGCGCCCAGGGCATGCGCGGCGCGGTGGAAGAGGCCGAGCGTCTGAAGGCCGAACACCCCGAATATCTCATGCCGCAGCAGTTTCAGAATCCGGCCAACCCGGAGATCCACCGGCGCACCACGGCCGTGGAGATCTGGGACGACACCGACGGCCGGGTGGACGTACTGGTGGCGGGGGTGGGCACCGGAGGCACCATCACCGCCTGCGGGGAGGTCATCAAGCCGCTGAAGCCCTCCTTCCGCACCGTAGCGGTGGAACCGGCCGATTCGCCCGTACTTTCCGGCGGACAGCCGGGACCGCACAAGATCCAGGGCATCGGCGCGGGGTTCGTTCCCGAAGTGGTCAACCGGGACGTGATTGACGAGATCATCACGGTGGGCAACCAGGAAGCGGGGAAGGCGGCGCGGCGGCTGGCCCGGGAAGAAGGCATCCTGGCGGGCATATCGTCGGGGGCCGCCCTGGTGGCCGCCCTGCAGGTGGCCGCCCGCCCCGACCTGGCCGGCAAGATGATCGTCGTCATTCTGCCCGACACGGGGGAGCGCTACACTTCCACGTGGTTGTTCGAAGAGTAGATACGCGATGCTTGCCGCTTGAGGCTAAAAACACGCAGGGGCGGCCCCACGGGACCGCCCCTTTCAACGACTAACGACCGACGACTACCGGTTACTTCAGCAGAATGAGCTTCTGCACCTGGGTAACCTCTCCCGCAGTCAGCCGGGCGAAGTAGGTCCCGCTGGGCAGCAGCGAGGCATCGAAGGTTACTTCATGCGAGCCGGCTTCGCGCCAACCATCCACCAGCGCCGCCACTTCCCGGCCGGCGGAGTCATAGACTTTCAGGTTGACCGGGCTGAACGCGGTGAGCTGATAGTGCAGAGTCGTCGTGGGGTTGAATGGATTGGGGAAGGCTTCCACCAGCCGCTCTGCCTGCGGCTGCAGGCTGGTGAAGAAGTCGCCGGAAATCTGCCAGCCGCGCAGGTCCCCGGCCAGGCCGTCGGTCCCCGCCTTGATGATGATCAGGCTGTCACAGTCAATGATGGTGCTGGGATAGTCGCCCACTCCCGCGGTCAGCCGGTATTCGCCGGCCGGGGCGAAGGAGGGCACGTACACTTCCAGTTCATGCGAGGTGATGAATCCGCCCGGAACGGTCAGTTCGATCGGGGTCTTCAGAAAGATGCTGAAGCCCCAGGGAAGTTCCACGTCAATCCAGGCCTCGAAGGAGACGGGCGCAGCGGTGGTGTTTTCCAGCGACAGAAGCAGGTCAAACCAGCCACCGGTTTCGGGAATGTTGACGGGGGTGTCGGGAGTAATTTCCAGGTCCAATTGGGCCCAGGACAGGGTCGCGATCATCAGAATACACACCAGAGCCAGGAACGCTTTCATGACTGCCTCCTCAGATGGTTGTAGCGATGGTGGTGACAGATGGATCGCCCGAGCCGGTGCAAGGCGGCCCGAGTGGGGTGCGCAAAGCTGCTATTAGAGTATTCCGGCAGTGGCGGCGGAGCAGGAAGCAGGGGTGCCGACGAAGAAGATGAAGGAATAAGCCATTCGGGTGTGCCCGGGGAATGGTACCCGTGAAGAAGGGCGGACTATGCAGGTCGGGTCGGGAAGCGAGAAGTGTAACCGCGGCAGTGGATCGGTTCATCCCCCTGTATGGCAATACGCATGAAGAGGGCTATACGAAGGAGAATTTATAAAATTTTTCCGGGTGGAGCAAGTTAATTTTGCATGAACCTGCCAAGCAAGATGAAAAAGAGGGCGGTTCCGGCAAATCGTCCTTCGAATGATACTCAGGGGCGCGATCTCTCGCGCCCCTTTTCTTTGGTGGGGAAGTTAGAAAGGTACCAGGTTGGAATGGTACAAAACAACCGGGGCGGCCCCGCCGGGCCGCCCCTATGGTATATCCCTGTTCATGCCGCGCCGAACAGGCGATCAAAGTGACGGCGTCACTTCACCAGCATCATCTTCAGGACTTCGGTGTAAGACCCCGCTTCGATCCGGGCAAAGTAGAGCCCCGAAGCCAGGTGCGAGGCGTCAAAGGTGACACTGTGCACCCCGGCTTCTTTATTGCCGTCCACCAGGTTGGCGACCAGCCTCCCTTGCAGGTCGTAGACCTTCAGGGATACCCGGCTGATCTCCGGCAGAGAGAAGCTGATGGTGGTGGCCGGATTGAAGGGGTTGGGGTAGTTCTGCTGCAGGTCATAGACCTCCGGCACAGAAGCCAGCTCCACCTGCGTCAGGTACGGCTCGAAGGACTCGCCCCAGTTGGTCCAGTCCCTCACCCATGCCCCGTCGCCGGTGGTCAGCTTGGTGTAGGTGAACCAGGAGCTGTCCTGCTTCAGCCCGGGGTAGTCGCCCACGTAGCCCACGTAGGTGTAGGCCCCCGCCGGGGCCGTGCCGGGCACGTTCTGGATCCGCTGGCGGGTGACGTTGCCCCCGGCCGGCAGAGTCAGGGACAAGGGCCCCAGCATGGGTCCCTGCCAGGTGCC
>QZKQ01000037.1 GCA_003599535.1 Candidatus Zixiibacteriota bacterium
CGCCACATCCTGGACGCCGAGATCGCCCTGATCCTGGACCTGGGGGTGGAACTGCGCGCCGGCGTGGCCGTGGGCCGCGACCTGCCCTTGGATGAGGTCCGCAAGCAGTTCGACGCCGTGTTTCTGGCCATCGGCGCCCAGAAGGCCGCCCGCATCGGCTGCCCCGGCGAAGAGGCCGCCGGCGTCTACGGCGGGGTGGATTTCCTGCGCCTGGTCAACGGGGGCGAAGCGGTGGACCTGGCTTCCCCCGTGGTGGTGGTGGGCGGCGGCAACACCGCCATAGACGCCGCCCGGGTGGCGCGCCGCCTGGGCGCGGACGCCACCCTCCTGTACCGCCGCACCCGCGCGGAAATGCCCGCCTCGGCCGAAGAGATCGAGCAGGCCGAAGAAGAGGGTGTACACCTCGAGTTGCTGGCCGCTCCGGCCGAAATCCAGGCGAAAAACGGCCGCGTGGCCGGGGTCCTGTGCCAGCGCATGCGCCTGGGCGAACCCGACGCCTCCGGACGGCGCCGGCCGGTGCCCGTCCCCGGCGACACCTTCGTGCTGCCGGCCGGCAGCGTGATCCTGGCGGTGTCCCAGGAAGTGGACTGGTCCGGCCTGGAGATGCTGCGCGAGATCACCTCCGGCCCGCCCGCCGAACCGGTGGCCCCCAAACTTCTGGCCGGCGGCGACGTGCGCGGCCTGGGCCTGGTGGCCGAAGCCCTGCTGCAGGGGCGCCAGGCGGCCGAGGCGCTGCACGCCCGGTTGCGCGGCCTGCCCCCGCCGGAAGCACGGGAAGGCGAAACCGTCAGCCCCGACCGCCTGCACCTGGAAACGGTGGCCTGCTGCTCCCGGAACGAGGCTTTCCAGAAGCCCCCCACGGCCCGGCTGGAAGAGCCCTGGTCGGAGGCGGTCGAGACTCTGCCCCTGGACCAGGCCGTGGCCGAGGCGGAACGCTGCATTGGCTGCGGCGAGAGCTTCATCAAGCAGCCCAAGACGCACCCTCTGCACGTCCTGCGGCGTTTCACCCAGATCGGCATCGGCACGCTGCTGTTCAACAGCTTCTGGGGGGTGCTGGCCACCAAGGCCCCCTACGATGGCCCCCTGCGCAACGTCTGCGTCCCCGGCCTGAACTGCCATTCCTGCCCCACCGCGCTGATGGGCTGTCCCATCGGCATGCTGCAACATTTTTCCGCCACCCACCGCTTCCCTTGGTTCCTGATCGGCTTCCTGGGGATCATCGGGCTGCTGTCGGGACGCTTCACCTGCGGCTGGCTCTGCCCCTGGGGCGCGATCCAGGATCTGCTGCACCGGGTCAAGCGCTGGACCGTGCGCCTTCCCTGGGTGCTGAATTACCTGAAGTATGCCATGCTGGTGGTGGTGGCCATCATCATCCCCTACTTCACCTACCAGCACTGGTTCAGCAAGCTGTGCCCCTGCGGCGCGCTGATCGCCGGCATCCCCTGGGCCCTGTGGAATCCCATAGACCCGAACCTGGAGATGACCGTCATCCCCGACGGGGCCATCGCCGGGATGTTCTGGCTGAAGATGTGGATCCTGGGCGCATTCCTGCTCCTGTTCCTGTTCATCAAGCGCCCCTTCTGTCGCACGATTTGCCCCCTGGGGGCCATATACGCCCTGTTCAACCGCGTATCACTGGTATCCCTCCGCAAGGAGGAGGGGTGCGTGGAATGCGGCCAGTGCCGCGCCGTCTGCCCGGTGGATATAGATCCCAGCACCCAGATCAACAGCGAGGGCTGCATCAAGTGCCTGGAATGCACCCAGTGCCGGCACATGAAATTCGAATGGAAGCGGTTCTGGATCCGGCCCAGGAAGCGGCGGGTCAAGCGGCCGCTGGCACCGCCCGTGGTGCAGCCGGCCGCCCGCGAAACCGGGGCGGCGTAAAGCGGCGCCTGGATCACCGAAAAAGCTACTCTCCCCCGGAACCGGGTCCCCGATCCGGGGTACAAGGTATGAAATCGTCGTCACCGTCCCATCCATCTCAACGAGGAAACTCATGAAGAAAGTCTTTCCCCTGTTCGGCTTGGCTATCCTGCTGTCTGCTGCGTTGATCACCCTGGCCGTCACCGGCGAACCGTCCAAGGACCCCGTCTGCGGCATGGAAGTGGATCCCGCCTCCGCCCAGTACACCATCGAAAGCCCCCACGGGACCATTTACTTCTGCAGCGCCTCCTGCAAGGAGAAGTTCGCCGCCAATCCGTCCGCCTACATGAAGGCCTCCAGTGCTCCCAAGGCCAAGGGTGGATGTGAAGGTTGCGCCGTTCCCTGCGAAGAAGCGACCAAGGCCGCAGGCACCGCCGCCGCTCCGGACGCCGGATGCGGATCGCACGCCGCTCCCGCCGCCGCTCCCGCCCATGCCGCCGGGCACGATTGCACCGGGGATTGCGGCAGCACCAAAATGAAGGAGATCAATGACTTCCACGTCATCCTCATGCCGATGGAAGAAGCCGCCGCCAAGGGCGACGTGGCGCCCCTGAAGGCCGGGCTGGCCCAACTCCTGGAGGGGAAGGAAGCCATCATGAAGGCCGGCTGCCCCGAAGGCGTGCAGACCGCCGTCTTCGAAGCCGCCCGGGCGGAATTCTGCGCCAAGCTGGACGTGCTGGCCGCCTCCGTGCAGTCCGGCGATGACGCCGCCGTGACCAAGGCCTTCGCGGACCTGCACGACGCCTATCGGGCCATGGACGAGCAGGCCCGCTGATCCCCGCCGCGACCGTTGGTAGAGGCTGTCCTTAGAGGCATGCACGAGTAGTGTCACTGCGAGTAGAGCCCGGCAATCTCGAAGCCAGGGCAGTGTCATGGCGAACGCAGTGAAGCAATCTCTTCGTTCGGATGTTGAGATTGCTTCGGCCCCTGAACAACGGGGCCTCGCAATGACACTGCTCGATAGAGACTGCTTCGGCAAGGCCTCGCAGTGACACAGGCAATAGAGCCTTCCGGGACAGCCTCTTTCCATTTTCATTTCACGGAATTACGGATAATCGTCTTATGCTGCGTTTAGGTATCGTCGGTCTTCCCGGCAGCGGGAAGACTTCGCTGTTCCGGGCGCTGACCGGCGTGGTCGCCGAGATCGGCGCTGCCGGCCGCCGGGAGATCCACGTGGGCCAGGCCAAGGTGCCGGACGCCCGCCTGGACCGGTTGTTCGCCCTGTACCAGCCGCGCAAGGAAACTCCTGCGGTGGTGGAGTACGTGGATGTGGCCGGGATCAAAGCCGGGGAAACCTCCCGCTCCGGCCTGGAAGACCAGTTTCTGGGCGACCTGCGCACCTGCGAAGCGCTGCTGGCGGTGCTGCGCCACTTCGAAGCCCCTGGCCTGCCTCTGCCCGACCCCGCCCGCGATTTCCGCACCCTGGAGCAGGAGTTCATCCTCTCGGATCACATCATCCTGGAGAAGCGCCTGCACCGGGTGAAGAAGGATATCCAGAAGCTGCCCAACCGGGCCGAGGCCAATCGGGAAATCGAGCTGCTGGAACGCTGCCTGGAGGCCATGGAGCAGGAGATCCCCCTGCGCCGCCTGGGGCTGAAGCCGGAAGAGATGGTGCTGCTGAAGAGCTACCAGCCCTTGAGCCTGAAGCCGGTACTGGCGGTCCTCAACGTGGGGGAGGAGGACATCCGCCGGGAAGGAGAAATCCTGGACCGCTACCGGCCGGCCATCGAGGGGCCGGGGGTGGAACTGGCCGCCGCCTGCGCCTCCATCGAGATGGAGATCGCTCAACTGGATCCCGCCTCGGCCCGTGAATTCATGGACGACCTGGGCATCGCCGAGTCGGCCCTGGACCGGCTGGTGCGGGCTTCGTATCACCTTCTGGGCTTGATCAGCTTCTTCACCATCGGGCACGACGAAGTGCGCGCCTGGACCATCCCCCGGGGAGAACGCGCCCGCCAGGCCGCCGGGGAGATCCATTCCGACCTGGAGCGCGGCTTCATCCGCGCCGAGGTGGTGCACTTCGACGACTTCATGGCGCAGGAGGGGAGCATGCCCGCCTGCCGTGCCCAGGGCCTGCTGCGCCAGGAGGGCAAAGATTATATCGTCCAGGACGGCGACATCATGGAGGTGCGCTTCGCCGTCTGATCCGGGAGACCCGCACCCGCCTCGCGGCGGGATTGAGCCACGGGGAGAGAACTGCTTGGAATCCAACCGCCACACCGACACCACGGACGAACCCGCCCTTCAGGCGCTGCAACGCGATCCCGCCGCGCAATGGAAGGCCTTCCTTCCCATTGCCATGGTGTCCATCGCCTCGACCCTGAATTCCAGCGTCATCAACGTCTCTCTGCCGGTCATCTCCCAGGCCCTGGGAGCGGGCATTGGCGTGGTCGAATGGGTGGTGATGTCCTACCTGCTTTCCCTTACCGCCCTGTTGATGATCGCCGGACGCGTGGGAGACCTGTACGGCCGGCGGCGCACCTATCAGTGGGGCATCCTGGCGTTTACAGTGGCTTCGGCCCTGTGCGGGCTGTCCACCAGCATCGGCATGTTGATTGCCTTTCGCACCCTGCAGGGAGCCGCCGCGGCTCTGGTGGTCGCCGTGGCTCCGGCCCTGATCGGCGAAATTTACCCTCCCGCGCAACGCGGCAAAGCCCTGGGATTGTTCGGCGCTACCGTCTCGGTGGGGCTGACCATCGGACCGCCGCTGGGCGGCTTCATCACGGATTGGCTGGGCTGGCGGTACATCTTCTTCATCAGCGTGCCGTTAAGCCTGCTGTCCATCGTACTGGTGCGCCGTTACCTGCCGGAAGATCACACCCACGAACGGCCCTCCTTCGATTGGCCTGGCAGCCTGACCCTGGGGGGCGGGCTGCTCTTTCTGCTGCTGGCCTTGTCGCGCGGCAGCGACTGGGGGTGGGGTTCGCCCATGACCTTGGCCATGGTTCTCATGGCTGGGGGCTTGCTGGCCTTGTTCGTGCGGGTGGAACGGAGCCTGGACAATCCCGTGCTGGATCTGCGCCTGTTCCGGCATCCTGTGTTCCGCAGCGCCGCCGCGGCAGGATTCCTGGCCTTCTCTTCGCTCTTTTCCCAGACCTTTTTAATTCCCTTCTATCTGGTGCAACTGCGCGATTTCACCACGGCGCATGCCGGCTTGTTTCTGGTGGCCGTGCCGGTGACCATGGCCGTGGCCGCGCCGGCGGCGGGAGCATTATCTGACAAAATCGGCACGCGGGGATTGTGCATGCTGGGACTGGCCGTTCTGGGGATCTCCTTTGTGCTGCAGGCCACCTTCGGGGTGGATACCTCGGCGGGATGGATCGTGCTGGCGCTGGTGCTGACGGGATTGGGGATCGGCACCTTCAATGCGCCCAACAACGCCGAACTGCTGAGCTCGGTGCCGCGTCACCGCATGGGCAATGCTTCCGGCATGATGGGCATGACCCGGACCCTGGGCATGGTGGTGGGAGTGGCCCTGTCCAGCGCCATCTTCACCGGCGTGCGGGACGCCCTGCTGAACGGCGGTTCCGCCGCGGGGTCGGCCGAAGCGCCGCACGCCTTCCTGGCGGGGATGCGCTGGTCGTTTCTGGCCGCCGCCGCCCTGGCCCTGCTGGGCATGGTGATGGTCTGGGGCCGAGGCAAGGGGGCGGAAAGAATGGAAGGATGAAGGATGAAGGATGAAGGATGAAGGATGAAGGATGAAGGATGAAGGATAAGAACCACCTTGCCCGACAGTGTCATTGCGAGGCCGCGTTGTTTCAGCGGCCGAAGCAATCTCAATCTCCGGCCTCCTCGCCCGGCCCTGAATGACCGGGCTACGACTAAAAAGCGAAAGCCCCATGAATGGGGCTCGGCCGTCTCTGGGCAGGGCACACCAGCCCGCCCCTACGGTCCACGGTGCACGGTGCACGGTGCACGGTTCACGGTCACTTCAGCAGCACCAGCTTCTGCACCTGCGACGTTCCCGCCGCCTGTAACCTCACGAAATACACCCCCGCCGCCATGCCGGTAGCGTCGAAGGTCAGATCTTGCTCCCCCGCTTCTCTCCAGCCCTCCACCAGGGTCCGAACCTCGCGCCCGGCAGCATCATAAACCCGGAGGCTGACGTGGCTTAAAGCTTTCAGCTTATAGCTTACCACTGTTTCCGGATTGAAGGGGTTGGGGGAAGGCGGCTCCAGGCGGCATTCAGACGGTAGAGGCGCGCCGAAGAGGGAGGCAGTGGGAGATTCCCAGTTGAGGATGGAGGGTTGGGTGTATTTGAGGGTGGCAATGTCAGTCTCGGTCCAGCCTTTCCAGCTTTCTCCCGTTACGTAGGTGTTACCGTATCCGTCGACTGCTAGATCATAGGCGTAATCGTTGGTATTTCCAGGCCCATTATAGCGAGCCACCCATAGCTGTTGTCCAATGGAATTATATTTGATAGTCGCATAATTGAAATGAAAAGGAAAATTGAAAGCCCTTGCGCTTTCGCCAGTAACGTATATGTTGCCATATTCATCTAAAGATAAACTGCGAGCTGCATCAATTCCATTACCGGGACCATTATAACGAACCACCCAATGCATCACACCTGCAGAGTCATATTTGACGGTAGCAAAATCGTAATTTGTGCTGATTCCGAAACTCTCCCCGGTAACATAGATATTTCCATCCACATCCACAGCGAGCCTGTGGGCTATATCATCGCCACTTTCTGGTCCATTGTATCGTGTTACCCATTCTTGTATGCCATTTATATTATACTTGACAGTAGCATAATCTTTGTTAGTTTGATTTCCGAAGCTTTCTCCTGTAATAAAAAGATTGTTATTTCTATCGAGAGCTAAAGAATAGGCGATGTCATTGTCGTTTCCAGGGCCGTTATATGTTGCCAACCATTGCTGATTTCCGCTTGAGTCATATTTGATGCTTACAAAATCGGTGTTAGCCCCATCTACCGCGCTGGCACCTGTTACATAAACGTTTCCTTCATCATCTACACCTATGTCATATGCAAGATCATTGCCGTTACCAACTCCATTACATCGCGCCACCCACAGTTGACAACCATCTGGATTGTACTTTATCGTAGTATAATCATATTGTGTTCCCATCCCGGTACTTGATCCCGTCACATAGGTATTACCATCTGAATCGATTGTCAGTTTATTCGCACGGTCATAGCTGTTTCCGGTTCCATTATATCGCGCCTCCCACAATTGAATTCCATTGGAGTCATACTTAACAGTAACAAAATCCGACGAAGTGCCACTGCCATCACTTTTACCTGTTACGCATACATTCCCGAATGCATCTACAGCCAAGCTGTAAGCATAATCATGGAAATTCCCTGACCCGTTATAAAAGGCCACCCATTGTTGCATCCCTGCTGAATTATATTTTATAGTAGTATAATCATTGGTTCCGCTTCCAACGCTTTGTCCGGTTATATATATATTACCAGTTTGGTCAACAGTCAAACGACTGGGAATATCATAACTGTACATTTGTCGATTGTAATTCAAGATCCAATCTTGCTCTACGCCTCCAGTCAAAACCTGCCTCTGGAATTGAAGGGTATCCCCAGCCCAAATGGTGTTGGGATGCAAGCCAACATAGGCTCGCATGGTATAATAGCCCACTGGTGCTCCGGTGAGGAAAGTCTGGCTGCGGTCCCAGGTCAGGGTCTGCCCGGCCTGGAAAGTCTGCGTCACGGGTCCGGCGGAGGGCCCGGCAGTAAAATTGGGGCGGGAGGAGGTGCCCCAGATATCGGCGGTGACGGTCGGCCCCAGGTTGGTGACGGAAAGGCGATAGGAAAACGTCCCGCCGCTGTCAGGAAGGACCAGGGGCGAGAGCGGGGTCAGCTCAACGGCGAAGTTCTGGGCCAGGGCGGCGGCGGTCAGACTTAGCAGTAGGGCCAAGGCAAAAAGCAGGGATGAAAAAGTGCGGCACATGGTTATCTCCCAAGATAGATGGAGATTGCTTCGACCGCCACGCAGTGGCCACTGCGTGGCTGGACAAAGCGGTCTCGCAATGACACTGCAATATACCTCTATGAAATGCCCAAATCCAGTGCAATTTTTTGCATAATTTGCCGCGCTTTGTGATGAAGGGCAAAAAACAAGCGTCAGGTCTCGCCCTGCGGGCTAGGACCCGACGCAACCAGTCATTACGATTCCTGACGCGGGCTAAAGCCCTTGCGGGAATGACACCGCCGGTTGGGTGGCCCGGCTTGATCTGCCGCACGGCGCTATCTTTCGGTACGAAGCTCGACGCAGATCAAGCCGGGTTTATACTATTTGCCATCCCCAGCTTTTAGTATAGACCCGGCTGGACCCGCACTGAACTTTTCCTCCCAGGCAAGCCCACTGCCGGGCGGGTCTAGCCGGGCCACCCCCCTACGTCGGCGGGGACGCCGAGCGCTACTTTCGTTTATTCGTCATTTGTCATTTGTCATCCACTATTCCCCTCTGCCGTTCCCCAGGTACATGCCCATGATGCGGCCCAGTTCGAAGCGGCAGCAGCGGCAGATCATGCCCTCCCATAACTGGTACACGTCCGCCTCGATCTCCTGCTCCGACATGACCGCCAGCCGGGCCAGGAGCCGTTCCCGCGCCTGGTCCGCGTCCTCCGATCCGCCCGAGGGATACAGGGCATCCTCCCCCATCGCCACCACTTCGCTGCGCCACCGGTAGGCGCCCCGGCCTCCGGGCAGCGCGACCCCGCACCGCTGACATTTCATGCCGTGAATCCCCGATATAGTCCCAGTTGTCTGGCTGCGGCCAGAGCCGCGGTGTATTCCTTCAGAGTCGGCCGCCGGTCCAGCCCCGGCAGGGCGTATGCCAGGTAGCAGGGCCGGTACTGATCCATGAGGTTGACGTAGGTGTCCGCGGAAATTTCCGCGGCGATGAATTCAAGCACTTCCCGCGTGTTGCGCGGCTGCCCGGGCAACACCAGGTGCCGCACCAGCAGCCCCTTGCGGGCCACGCCGCCGGACACCTCCAGGTCCCCCACCTGCCGGTGCATCTCCCGGAGCGCCGCGCGGTTGACGTCCGGGTAATCCGGAGCGCCGCTACAGGCCTCGGCCAGTTCGCCGTCGGAGTACTTGGCGTCGGGCATGTAGACGTCCACCAGCCCGTCGCACAGGGCCAGCGCGTCGGGGCTTTCGTAGCCGCCGCAGTTGTACACCACCGGGACCGCCAGTCCGCGGTCGCGGGCCCGGCGCACGGCCTCCATCAGCGTCGGAGTCCAGGGGGTGGGAGTGACCAGGTTGACGTTGTGGCACCCCATCCGCTCCAGGCGAAGCATGACGCCGGCCAGGTTGTCCACTCCGGCAGGCTCGCCCTGGCGCAACTGGCTGATCTCCCAGTTCTGGCAGAAGCGGCAGGCCAGGTTGCAGCCGGCCAGGAAGATGGTCCCGGATCCGTGCCGCCCCACCAGCTCAGGCTCCTCGCCGTAGTGCGGCCCGGCCGAGGCCAGCAGGGGATCGGTCCCCAGGCCGCAGGCGCCGGTGGGTGCCACGGTCCGGTCTGCGCCGCACTGGTGGCCGCAGAGGAGACAGTGCTGATAGGGGGTCAGGTAGCTTTCCAAGAGACGTATTCCGTATAAAAAGTCGATACACGGCGGACTGTGCGGCGAGTCTGGTGAAGAGGTGAAAGCAGGATCAACTGCTCCAACGCTTGGTCCGCCCTGCATTCTCACCGGCAGGGATGCCGGCGCTACCGTAATGGGCACGACGAAGCGTGGCCCTCCGAGTTGGTGGCAGGCAGGAATGCCTATCCTGCCAGTATGTTTTTTCTGGGTCCATCTGTGCGATCTGTGGCTAAAATCACCAACGGAAGGCTCGTACCCCGATGGCGAAGCCCACGGCGCCGAAGCCCGCCAGCACGGCGCAATGCTGCAGCATCAGGCCCAGGTCGAAGCCGCGCCAGATGGCCCCTTCCAGGGCCAGGATGGTCCAGCGCACCGGGCTGAAGGTGGCCAGGCTCTGCATCCAGGAGGGCATGATGAACAGGGGGACCATGCCGCCGCCGATCATGGCCAGCACCAGCAGCACCGCCCAGCCGATGCCGCTGGCCGAGGCTTCGGTCCGGCCCAGCACTGACAGGAACATCATCAGGCCCACATAGCACAGGGCCGCCGAGGCCACCGCCAGCGCCAGCAGGCCCGGCGAACCGGGCCTCACCCGGAACACCAGCATGGCGATGACCAGCAGCATCAGGGTCACGCCCACCACCGCGGCAAAGCAGGCCAGCCCCTTGCCCGCCAGGATGCGCCCGCGGGTCAACGGGGCCATCTGCAGCCGTACCAGGGTGCCCCCGGCGCGTTCCACCACCAGGGAGATGCCGAAGGTCGCGGCGCACCCGAGCATGGCCCAGATCATGGCCTGGGGGAAGCTGACTTCAAAGGGGTTCTTGGGGCCATGGCGTTCGATGGCCACATCCGATACCGTGACCGACAGCGGTTGCCAGCCGGCGAACTCATCCGTGGTGCCCGCGGTATCTTCCGCGACTTCCGGCTGAGCGAAGAAGCGGTCCATCTCTTCCAGCGAGCGCCTCAGCGGAGCCCAGGTGGTCTGCTCGGAATCGGGTGCGGACTGCAATGCTTCCAGGCCCGACTGCAGGTTGCCCCGCATCTTCTGCGGATCGCTGAAACTGCTCTGGATACCTTCCATGAAATAGCGCGTCAGGACGCCCTGCAGCATGCCGGCTTCGGCCTTGCGGGACGGGTCCAGCCCCACTTCCACCTCGGCGGGATCACCCCAGAACACCCGGCCCCACGCCTCGCCGAAACCGGGCTTCAACACGATGTAGGCGGCGCGCTTCCCCCGGCGCACCTGGTCGGCGGCCTCGGCCAGGCCGGCCTCCAGGACGTCCAGTTCGGCCGCCTGCTTCAGGGTGTCCACGAAGGCGCGGGAAGCGGCGGTGGAATCCTGGTCCACCAGCGCGATGGGGATGGCCGAGCTGCCTCCGCCGCCGGAAAAAATGACGCCGAAGAAGACTGCGAATAGCAGGGGAAAAATGAAGACGAAGAAGAACCCCGCCTTATCGCGGTAGAGCAGGCGCAGATCCTTGCCCGCCAGCGCCAGGATGGTGCCCATCAGTCCCTCAACTGCTTTCCGGTCAGGTTCAGGAAGACGCTTTCCAGGTTGGGCCGTTCCACCCGGAAAGAGATCAGCCGCCCCCGGGCCTGCAGCGCGGCCAACTCGGCCACAGGGTCGTCGGTTTCCCGGCGGGTCTCGCCCCGCTCGTCCTGGGCCACCACCAGGCTTTTCCCGCTGTGGGCCTGAATCAACCCCTCCACGGTGTCCAGGGCCAGCAGCCGGCCGCGATCCAGGATGCCCACCCGGTCGCACAGGCGCTGGGCCTCTTCCATGTAATGGGTGGTGTAAAGCACGGTGCGCCCCAGGCGGCGCAGTTCCAGGATGTTGTCGAAGATGGCGTTGCGGGATTGCGGGTCCACGCCCACGGTCGGTTCGTCCAGCAGCAACAGGGGGGGATCGTGAACCAGGGCGGCGGCCAGGTTCAGGCGGCGTTTCATGCCCCCGGAATAGGTCTTCACCCGGTCGCGGCCGCGGTCGCCCAACTGCACGAAATCCAGGGCCCGGTCCACCCGCGCGGCCAGGCGCCGGCCGGTCAACCCCTGCAGCCGGCCGAAAAAGGCCAGGTTCTCCCGGCCGGAGAGTTCGTCGTAGAGGGCCAGAGTCTGCGGCGCCACACCCAGCCGGGTGCGGACCGCCGGGTTCAGGGGCGACCCGGCCCCCTCCAGTTCGACCGCGCCCTGGTCGGGGCGCAGCAGGCCGACGGCCAGGCCCACGATGGTGGTCTTGCCCGCGCCGTTGGGCCCCAGCAGGCCGAACACCTCCCCGGAATGGATTTGCAGGGTCAGGCCGTCCACGGCCACGGTCCGGCCGTAGGTCTTGCGCACCTGGTCAAAGCGGATCATGTGTGAGTCGGTGGTGGGGGTGCAGAGATGTATGGAATGCCCGGTATCCGGCGGGAGGCGATCCTTCCGGCGCGGTGTCGCCGCACCCGGAGGGATCGCCTTCCCGAATTTGGGGCTGGAAATTGCCCGGTGGGGTCAGCTCAGATCTTCCGGTTCCGCCGTGTGCATGCGCAGCAGGCGGCTGGCCTCCTCCAGGCGATCTTTCTCTTCGGTGGTGAGGTTCTCGTATCCTACCCGGCTGATGCGCCCCAGGAGGTAATCAATTTCCGAACGGACGGCGTGGATGTCCGCCAGGCGGCGGACTTCCAGCTTCACCTGCCGGGCCATCTGCCGGTCATGCCGCGCCTTGCGGAAGGGGCGCAGCAGCAGGTCGAAGGGGCGCAGGAGGAAGCGGCCCCGCAGGTACACCAACCCCACCGCCATGCCTCCCAGGTGCGCCCAGTGCGCCACCCCGTCGCCGCCGACGGTGGCGTAGCGCTGGACCATGAGGAATTCCAGCGCGGCGAAGATCAGCACGAAGTACTTCGCCTTGATGGGGATGAAAAAGTAGAGCAGGATAAGGTTGTTGGGGTAGAGCACCCCGTAGGCCAGGAGCAGCCCGAAGACGGCGCCCGAGGCTCCGATGGTGGGGACCGGGGAATTCAGATTGAAGGCTACGTTGATCAGGCCCGCCCCGGCGCCGGTGATCAGGTAGTACTTGAGAAATTCCTTGCTGCCCCACTCCCGTTCCAGTTGGGACCCGAACATCCACAGGGCGAACATGTTGAAGAGGATGTGGAACAGGTTCCCGTGGAGGAACATGTAGGTCACCAACTGCCAGAGCGCCGCGAGGTGGACGATCTGGTAGGGCACCAGCCCCAGCCAAATGTTCATGGTTTGGCGGACCGATCCCGGCACCAGGGATTGGATCAGGAATACCCCGGCGTTGATCAGGATCAGCCATTTCACCATCGGGGTGATGCTGCTGCCCAGCCCCATGGAGTAGGAGCGACGATATACGCTGGTCATGGTGTTATGGTTTGAGTTTTGGGGTCATACATCGGGTGTTAAGTACATCCTTGTCGTTTACTTGAGAATGAGTATTTTCTGCGTCAGGACGCTCTCGTCGAAGCGCAACACGGCGAAGTAGAGGCCCGAGGAGAGACGGTCGCCGTGCAGCGCCAGGGTGTGCGCGCCGGCGGCCAGTTCGCCGTTCAGCAGGGTGGCGGCGCGCCGGCCTTGGGTGTCGTACAGATCCATCCGGGCGGAGCCGCTGTGGGGAAGCTCAAAAAGTAGGACGGTGCCGGGGTTGGCCGGGTTGGGGCGGGGAGCCTCAAAGCGCAATCCCGATACCGGTTCGGGCGCCGCCGCGGCAGGAGCGGGGGTCGGCGGATCGGTGGTGATCTTCACCGCCCGGCCGTCGGCCAGCGGGGCCGCGGTCGAAGGATAGGTGTTGGAATAGGCGTACTGCAGGCCCCGGCGGTGCGCCTCGTCCTCCATGCCCACGGTGGCGAAGTTTTCCTTGTCGTCCACGTTGTACACCACCAGATATTGGAAGATGATCTCCCCGTCGCCGGTGGGAGTGGCATGCTGGGAGGGATTCCGCAGCAGGATTTCGAAGGTCTCTTCCTTCCAATTTGCCGGTGTCTCGTACAGATAGTCGTTGACCGTGCGGCTCCATTCCACCACGAATTGTCCCGCGGCAGCGTCATGGTAGGTAAACACGCGGATGAGAGTGTCGAGGTTCGGGTTGGGCTGCAGGTCATCCCAAAAGGGAGCCACCAGGGCCGGCGGACCCAAGGCCGAGGGGAGATTCCAGTTGCGGAAGTCCGCCATCCAGGTCTCGCCCATGCAGATCCATCCGTTGGAACAGACGGTGATCTGATCGTATTCTTCCCCGTAGTAGGTGAAGGTGAAGGGCAGGCTCAGGACATGGGAATCGTCGTCATGCAGGCTGGTCAGGGTCGCGCCGGGGAGATAGCCGGGAAGCGTCGCGAATAGCGGATCCAGTTCGATCCAGTCGAAGACGGGCGCGGCCGCGTAGGCCTGATCGGTGTCGTCGTAGATATAGTACCCGTAGGAATCTGGTCCCAGCGGGTCGGTGGTGGCCGGGGATCCGAGCTGCACCGGGAAGTTGACTTCCTGGGTGAAGCCGCCGGCTCCGGCCAGGGCCAGGTGGAGGATCACCTGCTGGCCGTTGCCGGCTGTGGGGGCCACCGAAACGGTGTAGGCGGTGTTGCTCAAGGCCGGCTGGTTGGGCGGCAGCAGGGGAAATCCGGCCTGGTTGCCCGGAACGGTGACGGCGCCGCTGTAGCTGCTCAGGGCCCCGGTTAGACTCTGGGCTGGAATGGTGCCGGCGTTGCACAGCCGCAGGCGGACCTGGGCCGTGCTCCCGGGCGCCAGCGCGCCGCTTTCGATGACGTATCCCGCGGGCACCAGTTGCAGGCCGCCCACGGGCAGGGTGAATTTGGCTTCGGCCGTGCCGGTGGCGGCGGTCAGGTTCAGGGTGAATTCCACTTCGTGGCTGTTGGGGGTATTGGCCGCCAAGGTCAGGGTGAAATGGGCCGCCGCTTCGCCATTCGCGTTGATGCTGCCCAGGTTGTAGGAAGTGGAGGCCAGCGAGGCGTAGGGATCGCTCTCCGCCAGTTGCGCGGTCACGCTGCTGACGCCCGCGGCGCCGTCGAAGTTCTTGATGACTAGGGCCAGGTCCACGGTCTCGCCGGCTTGGGCGGCGCCGTCGCCGTCCACGGAATAGCCGTTCAAGCCCAGGGCCAGGGCGGCCGGCTGCACCGTGATGTTCACCTGCGCCGGCTTGCAGTTCTGCCGGGTGGCGGTGACGGTCAGGGCGCCGGAGCTGGCGGGCTGCACCGGCAGGGTGATCTTGCCGTCCGGACCGGTCAGGCCGCCGGTTAACACCTCATTCTCCTTGTAAAAGGCCACGTAGGCGCCGCCCAGCAGGGAACCGTCGCTCCGGGTCACCGTGGCGGTCACTTCCTGCAGGCCGGGACTGACGCTGAAGGGGACATTCAGAGAGATGGTGGCCGGCACATCGGTCCACATGGGCAACTCGGGGTCGCCCAGGATGTTGTAGGTGTGGAAGTAGAAGTTGGTGTAGCCTTCGGGATTCCCGGGGAAGCCGTAATCCAGCTCCATCTTGCCCCGCAGGGCGGCCTGGCCCAGGCGGTACAGGTTCTCTTCCAGCAGCCCCTCGTAGAAGCCGGCGTACATGGCGTTGTTCCACTTGGTGTTGGTGTGCAGGTCCGAAGGCCCGTAGAAGGCCACCCCGCCTTTGGGATCGTTGGGCGAACCGAGGCGCACCCAGGCTTCCCCGAAGCAGGGATCCACGGTGCCTTTGAAATTCCCGGTGGCGCACACGATGCTGGCCATCACCGCCATTTTGGGGCCGTTGGTCAGGCTCTGCAGGTCGGTCAGGCCGAAGTAGGGGTATTGCCAGCCGTTGGCGTTGCCCCAGCCGCGGTAGCCGATCAGGCTCACCCCGGCGTTGATGGAGTTGCGGATCTCGGCGGTGCCCAGGCTGCCGGATCCCCAGTAGAACACCGTGTCCACCTGGTTGTAGCCGTAGTCGTACAGCTTGTCCACCAGCCACAGGCTGGTCCACACCGGAGTCAGCACGGGGCCGGAATCGGAGAAGTTGCCCGCCGCCACCAGGGCCCGCTTGAACCAGGCGGTCTGGTACATGCTGGGGGTTTTCTGGTAGGACAGCGTCTTGTTCATCACCGTGGCCAACTCGACGTCGCTGTCCACCGAGATGCGCCCGATCATCAGGTCGGGGTAGTAGTCCGACCCTTCCAGCATGGCGTAGGGGTGATCCGTGGGATCCGGGATCGGCGCCCCCTCGGGCCGGTAGATGGTGTAAGCGGGCAGCTTGATCAGGTCATTGACGTCCGCATCGCCGATCAGCAGGACGTATTCCAGCGGCGAATCCCCGGCGAAATATTCCAGGATGATTTCCGACTTGATCATGATCTTGAGAGTGCCTTCGTCGAGGCCATAGGGATAGGTCCACACCCGCACCCCGTACCCCAACTGGCTCTTCCACTGGATGAAATTCTGCAGGAAGGCGTTGCTCACGAAATTTTCGTGGACGATAATCATGTATTTGCCGCGGCCGCCGTTGCCCTGCACCGGGCCGGCCAGGGCGACCTGGTCGAAATTATCAATGGCCGCCTGGTACACCGGCAGGAAAGCCTGGGACGGGGCGGCGGTGAAGGTCTTGACGTTGTCATCCGACGGCCGGGTGGTGCGCACTTCGACCTCCAGGCGGGTGGCCACCAGCAGTTGGCGGCGGTCGGCGTCCCAGCGCACCGGGTGGATCCGCACTGGGACGACCCGGTAATCCTTCAGGATGCCGGGCGTGCCGGCCTCGGCCCACGCCGCGGGGAACTGGCCCTGGGAATCCGCCAGGCGCGCCGGGAAACCCGCCTCCGCTTCGGCCAGCCAGGGGCGGTCGCAGGGGAAGGCTTGGTATTCCACCTGCGTGATGACGATCTCGGCGCCCCTGTCGGGGGGAAGGGCCAGCAACCGGTTCAACACCGGCAGTTCCGGCCGGCCGGCGTCATGGGTCCAGCCCAGGCGGTGATCCCATTCGGGCGGGACGATCACCCGGGTGCGGGTTTGGCCGTCCTGGACCTCTTCGCGGACATACAGGCCGGAACAATCCAGCGCCAGGTGAACGCCGGCGGCGGTGCTGGAAACGATCTCCAGCCGCAGGGGAGTCCCGGCGGCGGACTGGGGGAGGCCCAGCCACTGGGCCTCAGCCGGGACCTGGGAGGCGCCCGCCGTCAGGGGCAGGAGCAGCAGCAGTAGAGCAGTGGCACGCAAATTCATGGTTTCCTCGGGCTCGTGAGAATGGGTTGCTGGGTATAAAATAACAAATTCCCAGCCCCCGGTCAAGAGATTTTTCCAGGGTGATTCCCAGAACTGCGGGATCGGCCGGCAGGGATGCGGAGCGCCTACTAAGTCTTACGCATCCCGGCCCGGCGGGTTTCTGCGGCGGAGAAACAAATGCTGAACCTTGCCGTCTACGCTTCGGCGCACGGTTACGGCCACGCCTCGCGCAGCCACGAGGTAGCCCGCGCCCTGGTGGAAATGCGCCCCGGAACGCGGGTGATCTTCTGCAGCGCCGCGCCGCCCGGCTTCTTCACCGGGGAGACGCGGGAGGGGATCACCTACCGCTCCGTGAGCCTGGACGCCGGGGTGCGCCAGCGGGACAGCCTGAGCATGGATCTGCCCGGCACCCTGGATGACCTGGCCCGGCTGGAAAGCCAATGGGAAGCCCTGGCCCAGGCCGAAGCCGGGTTCCTGCGCCGCGAGGGGATCGGCCTGGTGCTGGCCGATCTCCCGCCCCTGGCCTTCGAGGCCGCGGCCCGGGCGGGCGTGCCGGTCTGCGGCCTGGCCAACTTTTCCTGGGACTGGATCTACGCCGGTTACGCCCGCGAGTACCCCGCCTTCCGGCCGCACCTCCGCCGCATCCGCCGGGCCTACCGCCACGCCCGGATCCTCTTCCGGCTCCCCTTCGCCGGGCGCATGGACGCCTTTCCCCGGAGCGAAGACGTCCCCCTGGTGGCGCGGCATTCCGGCCTGGGCCGGGAGGAGGCGCGCCGCCGCCTGGGTCTGCCCAACGGCACTCCCGTGGCGCTGTTCTCCTTCGGCGGTTTCGGCCTGGACCTGCGCCGGGCGGGAACGGCCGCCGGGGATCTGATCCTGATCACCACCGACCCCTCCCCCGACCCCGGACTCCCCTTCCTGCACTTGACCGACGCCCGCCTGGCCGCCCTGCAGTTGCGGTATCCCGACCTGGTGGCCGCCGCCGACGCGGTGGTCTCCAAGCCCGGTTACGGCATCGTCAGTGAATGCCTGGCCAACCGCACCCGGCTGCTCTACACCCCCCGGGGCGCCTTCCGCGAGTACCCCGTCCTGGTGCGCCAGATGAAACTGCGGCTGCCGGCCCGCGAAGTGTCCCTGGAGGCGCTGGCCGGAGGCGCCTGGCGGGACGACTTCCGCCGCCTGTGCGACCTGCCCTTCCCTCCTCCGCCCGACACCCGCGGCGCGGAAGCGGTGGCCCGGCGGCTGCTGGAATTTGCGTAAGCGTCTCCTGCTGCCCCGGAGCACGGCGGAAAATTCCCCCCCACGAAAAAAGTTCTTGACATGGACGGGAAAAATTCGTAAATTTTCTTGTCTGCACCGCGGAAGCTCCTGCCCTCACAACCTGGAGGCAATAACGGTTCTGCTCGCGCGTATGTTCCTCGCCTTCTCGCCGCCCTCCTGGCCGCCTGGCAGATCCGTTTAATCCCACGACGGCTCCCGGCTCCGGGCTACGTCCGCCTCTAAGTCCACGATACCGCCGGCCGGGAAGCGGCGACCCTGGTGGACGGGTGGCGAGAGGCGGGGCCCCACGAGGTGACGTTTAATGGGATGGAGTTGCCCATAAGGAATATATTCACCGTCTCACCGCCGGGGACGGCACGCAACGGGGAAGATGGCCCTGGTGAGGTGATTCGTCGGAAATTTCGAAGTACCTGCACATACTCACGGAATTCCAACCAACCTGAAGCGAGGTGCTCTGATGAGACTGTCAACGGTATGGTTCAGCCTGTTTATCATCTTACTGGCTGTCGCGGCAGCCGGCGCGGCTTTTATCCCCCTGCGCACCGACCTCACCGATGACCGCCCCCAGGCGCAGATCCTAAGCCACAATGACCGGATGGTGGAAATCGAGGTCCGCCTGCCCGGCCTGGAGCTCCTGAC